>JAPLZQ010000061.1 GCA_026394965.1 Candidatus Woesearchaeota archaeon | reverse complement strand
AGAAGCGTGAGAATGCCGGTTCTGTTTAAAGCAGTAACGCAGCGGGAATATTCTCTTTCAACAGGGAATAATAGTTCTATATCTTGAACATTTTTTGGTGTTGCCATATTTATCTCCTAAACCTTATATTATCGTCCTCATTAATCCGCCTACAATTTTATAATAAAATATTATTTAAAAAAAAATAATTTAAAAAAAAATTCTTTTCACTGCTGTTCTACAAGGTTTAGCTCAGACATTCTCTCCCATGAAGACTCGTCAACTGTCACAATTTTCGAAGAGGTGAAGATGTAAAGCAGGTCGTTTATGTAGATTGCCCTCTTTACCCCGCTCTCTTTTATGCTTTTCACATGGGAAAGCTCTTCATTTTCATAGCTTATTATGTGCCCGCCTTCTGAACCAGGAAGGAAGAACACCTTGTGCTTTGCATCCAGAAGGAACGCATGATGGGTTGAAAGGATGTCGCTCCAGTATTCAGAGAGAATGTATTTGCTCAGCTCCCTTGGTTTTTCGGGGTTGGATATATCAAAGAGCGATGCCTTTACCTGGTTGCCCTCTTTTCCTATCCCAATCATTATTGAATCGCTTACCGGATGAAGATATGCTGAGTATCCCGGAATCTTCAGCTCGCCCTTTATCACAGGCGCTTCTGGATTTGAAAGGTCCATTATGAAGAAAGGGTCTGTCTGCTTGAATGTAACGACATATGCAAGCTCTTTTATGAACCTCACTGAGTATATTCTTTCTGATGTTCCGAAATTTTCAGTTTCCCCGACCTTGTTTAATCCGCTGTCGAGGATTACAATTGCATTCTCAGATGAGTCCCAGTCCCCGAAGGTTACTGCTGTCCTGAGGTAGCCGCTGTATTCATCTATTGAGAACTGGTTCAGAAGGGTTCCTGGAACCTCTCCTGTTGCAGAAAGGGAAAGGGATGATATGTCAATCTTTGCAATTCTTGTGCTTTCCAGCTCCTTTGCATGCTTTTTTCTGAAATCATTCATTCTGTTAGCCAGGGTAAGCTGCTCATCCCCATCAAGCGTGCTCATGTGCGAGGAAAGTATAACCTGAATCTCTGTGATTTTTGCGCTTTCTGAGATGTCATAGGAATCAAGCGATTTTACCCTGCTCACAACTTCTGAAGGGAAAAGGTCTGAATCCTCAAGGATGAAATTTCTTAGAATCTCATATTCTGATTTGCTGTATGACACTGCAACAAAGATGCTTTTTTCAGACACATAAACATTTGTCTGCGAGTCAGGGGCTGCAAAAGACAGCTCCTTTGTTATTTCTCCGCTACTTGACTCAACTTCAAAGACGAAGTATACTGTGTCAATCGGAACATTTCCGTTAGGGTAGTATATGTCTGTGCACCTGATTGCTGCGCTTCCAAGAGGCATTATCGGGCAGGTGCTGTAATATGCGCTTTTCTTCAGCACAAGGTACATTTTTCCATTGTATAATCTTGCAGAAACAAGGTAGCTGTTGTTGAATGGAAGCTCCCAATCCTTGTTCTCCTGCATATCATATGCGGTAATCTTCTCATTTCCTAAAATTATGAGATTTTCCGATGTCAGGAGAAGCTCGCCTGTTGCGTTAATCCTGTTTCTTACTTCAGGACTTTCAGAAGGATTGCTGTCTATGACAAAGGTCTTTGGCGAATAATAATAGTACGGGGGCATCACCTTTGCATCAGCAAATTCTGCTCCGGCAAATGTGCGGTAGTAAAGCGTTTCAGGCGAATAGTAGATTGTCTTTCCATCTGTCTTGACAATGTCCGGCTCATCAATCCCGAGAACCTGAACATTTGTCTCTGAGAATCTTTCCGGAGAAGGCGCAATTTCCGGCGCTGAAGCACCTGTTCCTTCTGATGAATCAGCGGATTTCATAACAGATGATTCAAGAGTAGTCATCCTTGCACCGCCAAGCCCTGCTGAGCTGTATCCATAATTCCTTGATTCAGATATTCTTTCCATGAAATCCTGCTCAGATGTGAATTTTGAGAATCCTGTTGATTCTGCATTTATTATTGTTCTGGGATTGATTTTAATGCTGAGTATTGCGTAAAGAAGCGAGATTGCAACAAGTGCAACAGACACCAGCGCAAACATTAATTTCAATTCATTCCTGTTTTTCTTCTGCATGATTTTCACCTTGCTCGTTTTATGCAATTATTCGGATTTTATCAGCATTCTGCTGCTTAATTAATCAGCTATTTGAACTGCTTATAAATAACTTTTTATGGCTTCCATTTGGCTTGAAGCTATTGTTTGCAGATTGCTCTCATGATGCCCCTACGCGTTATACTATCGCGTAACCGGTTAAATTAATCAAAAAAAGGTTTTTCGTGGGACTTGCAAAGCAATGTCCCACTTGCTCTTGCGCGTTAACTGAGCGTAACCGGTTAAAGGGAATAAACAAGATATAAATTCAATTACCGCGATATCAATTCTGTTCAACAAATCGCGGCAGTGAAGCTTTATGCTTCACAAAGAAATGCTATTGCATTTCTTGTGCAAGACCCCGTCTTTGCACCTTGCGAGTTAACTGAGCGTAACCGGTTATTAGAAAGCTTTTTAAACCATAACAGATTAGTATTTTATGACGGAAAAATGGAAAAAAACAAAGGCGAAAAAAAGGAAGAAAAAGAGGAAGGAAAGGATGTTTCGCAGTGGGAAAAAATGGTGACTGCAAAAGCAATCATTGAGATTCTTGGCGCTCCAAAGGATTACATTGAAAAAACTATAAGGATGCTTATTGAAGATGTTGAAAAGGTTCCTGAAATAAGCGTAAATAGCAAGGAATTCTTTGAGGCAAAGCCTCAGGATGGTCTTTTCTCAACTTTCACTGAAATTGAGGCTGATTTCAAGGACTTATCTATCCTTTTTGGATTCTGCATAGATTTCATGCCTTCTACAGTTGAAATAATTGAACCAGTTGAGTTTTCAATTGAGGGAAGGGAAATGACAAACAGCCTTAATGAGCTTATTGCAAAGGTTCACAGAATGGACATGGTTTTGAAGAACCTTAATGCAGAAAACCAGCTTCTGCAGAAAAATGCCGCCCTGCTTTTGAGGAATAATGTTATGATAAATCTTAAGGCTGGTGAACTGCCGTTAAGCAAGCTTTCTCCTGAAGTCGGAGTGTCAGAAGAGCAGCTCAAGCCTTTCCTTGATGCAATGATTGAAAGCAAGTTCATAGAAGAGAAAGAAGGCAGGTATTCGCTTAAAAAGTAAAAATTCTAAAAAATGAAAGCGCAAGATTCTTTAGGTTTAGATAGGGAAGTTGAAATCAGGAAGAAGGTAGAGGCGCTCCTCTTTTCTTCTGGAAGAAAGATGACTGCTTCAGAGCTTGCTAAGCTCTCCCATGAAAATGAGGATTCTGTCAGGAAATCGCTTGAATCCCTTAAGAAGGATTATGATGAAAAAAATGCCTCGCTTATAATTCTTAATGACGGCGAACTTTACAACATGGCTGTAAGGGAGAAATACCTTGGCTTTGTCAGGAAGATTGTCCCAAGGACTGAGCTCAATAAGACTGTTCTTGAGACACTTGCAGTGATTGCGTGGAAAGCGCCAATACTCCAGTCAGACATAATAAGGATTAGAACCAACAAGGCATACGACCATATTGACCAGCTTGAGGAAGAGGGCTTCGTTACAAAAAAAAGACACAGCCGCTCTTACCTGATAAGCCTCAGCCAGAAGTTCTATGAGTATTTTGACCTTGCCGGAAGGGAAGAGCTCCAGAAGGCATTCAGGAAGATTGAGGAGGATGCTGAAAAGTCGCCCCAGAAAAAGCTTCAGGAGATGGTTGGAAAGCTTGAGAGATATGAGAACAGCAATACCGGGGAAGAGAATAAGGAGGGCAAGCCGGAAATTGAAACATATGCTTCTGATAAGAAAAAAAGCCCTGTTGAGCAGATTGCTGAAAAGAATTCAGGCGAATTTGAGAAAAAATTCAACAGCCTTGATGAGAAAGAGGAGAATGAGGAAAATGAAGATGAGCCCTCCTCTGAAAGTTCAACTGAGAATCCTAATGATGATTCATTGATTGAAAAAAAAGAGAAGAAAAATGAAGAAAAATCCCCTCTTGAGAAAGAAACTGAAAAAGTGGCAGATGAGCTCTTTAATACCGGCGCAGAAAAGGACAGCGCTGAAAAAAAAGAGGAGCAAAACCCTGATGTTGATGAGCTTTTCAGCGAAGAGGACGAAGGGAAAAAGCCTGAAGACAAGCCAGAAGAGAAAAAGAAGAGAAGGCTGGAGCTTTAGGAAAAAATGCTTCTCCTGAGATGCCCGAGATGCGCAAATAAGATGAAATATGCTCCAAAAGGGGCTTATTCGGGAAAGTTAAAAAGGTGTGTTTACTGCGGGAAAAGCTTCAGGGTTGAAGAAAACATTTTAGAGCATCTTCCTGAAAAGTTAAGGAAGGAAAGACCAGAAGAAAGTGAAGATTAAGATGGAAGAAAGCAAAAAGGAAGCAAAGAAGGAAATTGAAAAAAAGGACATCCCAGAGCCTTCTTTTCGGAATCTTATCCCAAGGGAGATTGAGGATGAGATGCAGGCATCTTACATTGACTATGCAATGTCAGTTATTGTCGGAAGGGCTCTTCCTGATGTCAGGGATGGCTTAAAGCCTGCTCACCGGAGGGTGCTTTATTCAATGCTTGACCTTGGGCTCATGCACAACAAGCCATTCAAGAAATGCGCAAGGATTGTTGGAGACTGCCTTGGCAAATATCATCCTCACGGCGACATGGCTGTCTATGACACTCTTGTAAGGCTTGCCCAGGACTTCTCAATGAGATACAAGCTTGTTGAGGGGCAGGGCAACTTCGGAAGCATTGACGGTGATAATGCAGCTGCAATGAGGTATACTGAAGCAAGGCTCTCCAAAATTTCTGAGGAAATGCTTTCTGATTTGGAAAAGGACACTGTTGACTTTGCGCCCAATTTTGACGGAACATTGAAGGAACCTACAGTGCTTCCAAGCAAGTTCCCAAATCTCCTCCTTAATGGAAGCTCGGGGATTGCTGTGGGGATGGCTACAAACATACCTCCGCACAATCTGACAGAAGTTGCTGATGCAATAATTGCAGCAGTTGACAATCCTGAAATTGCAGTTGAGGAGCTTATGAGGCATGTAAACGGGCCTGACTTCCCGACAGCAGGGATAATATACGGAAAGCGCGGAATAAAAGAGGCTTACACAACAGGCTATGGAAAGATTATTGTCCGCTCAAGAACTGAGATTGAAGAGCACAAGAACAGAAAGAGGATAATTGTAAAGGAGATTCCCTATAACATTGAGAAATCAGGGCTTATTGAGGAGATTGCCGATGCAATAAAGAGGAAGGCTGTTGAGGGGATTTCTGACCTAAGGGATGAGAGTGACAAGGACGGGATAAGGGTTGTAATTGAGCTTTCCCATGACGCAAACCCTGATGTTGTGATAAACCAGCTTTTCAAGCATACAAGGATGCAGTCAACTTTTGGCGTAATAATGCTTGCGCTTGTGAACGGGGCTCCAAAGGTTCTCAATCTTAAGCAGCTTATTCATTATTTCATTGAGCACAGGAAGGATGTTGTCACAAGAAGGACATCTTTTGAATTAAGAAAGGCTGAAGAGAAAGCGCACATCCTTACGGGACTTCTCATTGCATTAAAGGACATTGACAATGTCATAAGGAAGATTAAGGCATCAAGAACTGTTAACGACGCACAGTCAATGCTTGAAAAGGACTATTCGCTTTCAGAGATTCAGGCAAAGGCAATCCTTGACTTGAAAATCCAGCGCCTCGCTTCGCTTGAGCAGCAGAAAATCGCTGATGAGCACATAGAAACTATTGAAACAATAAAGCGCCTGAAGGAAATCCTTGCATCTAAAATTGAGATAATGAAGATAATAAGGGATGAAACCCTTGAAATAAAGCAGAAATACGCTGACAAGAGAAGGACTGAAATTGTGCAGGGAGAGTATGTTGAGCTGAATCCTGAGGATGTTATTGATGAGGAGAATGTTGTTGTCACATTGACAAAAGACGGCTACATAAAGAGAACTCCCCTTTCAGAGTTCAGGGTTCAGAAGAGGGGCGGAAAGGGGCTGATAGGGACAGCGACAAAAGACGAGGATTTTGTTGAGAAGATAAAGATTGTGAATTCCCACTCTTTCCTCCTTATGTTCACAAGCCTTGGCTCAGTGCACAGGATTATGGCTTATGACATTCCTGAATCCCAGAGAAACGCAAAAGGAAGGCCAGTTGTGAATTTCCTTAATCTTGGGGAAAAGGAGAAGGTAACTGAGATAATTGAGCTCAAGGCATTTGATGAAAGCAAGTGCATTATAATAAGCACAAAGAAGGGCGTGATAAAGAGGGCGTCGCTTTCAGGGTATGACACCAGCAGGAGCGCGATAAGGGCGATAATCCTTGATTCCGATGATGAGGTTGTGGGTGTAAGCCTTGGAGACGGGGCAAAGGAAATCATTCTTGCAACAAAGAAGGGCTTTGCAGCGCGCTTTAAGGAGGATGAAGTGAGGATTGCAGGAAGGGTCACCCAGGGCGTCATAGGAGTCAAGCTTTCCCAGGATGATTCTGTTGTTGAGATGATTATAGCTGATGAGAGCAAATTCCTTTTCAGCGTTACAGAGAAGGGGTTTGGAAAGAGGACTCCTGTCTCTGAATACCGGCTTACAGGAAGGGCTGTAAAGGGAGTCACAAACATAAAACTGTCAGAAAAGACAGGGAATGTTGTTGGAGTTAAGGAAGTTGTTGAGGGCGAAGAGCTCATGCTCATCACAAAGAACGGAAGCGCAATAAGGTTCCCTGTAAGCCAGGCATCTGTTGTCGGAAGGCATGCCCAGGGCGTTCATCTGATAAGGCTTGATGAGAACGATGAAGTGGTTTCTATTGCGAAGATTGACAAAGAAGCAATTAATGATGAGAAGGAAATCGCGCTTAAGATTGATAAGGGAAATCCGGGAAAGGCTGATGATTCGCTTCCGGGAAATGAAACAGAAGAAAATGGAACAGAAAATGATAGAACAGAAGATGAGGATGAATCTTCTGAAAAGCATTCAGAAGAGGATTCTTACGAGGAATAAGTTTAATTTTCCTTTTCTCTCTTTTTCGCATTTGCTTTTGGCTTTTTTGCCCTTGGTTTTTTCTTTTCTTCCAGCTGCGCCTGCCCGCGGAACCTGATTATTGCATAATTCGCAGGATTCTTAATCTTGCCGCACAATGAATCTGGAGCGCACACTCCGATTTCAGAATAATACATCTTGTTTGCGCAGTTTGGGGGCAGCACATTCTTTTTCATCTGCCTGTGGTATCTTATCTGCCCGACAAGATAATTTTCCCTGAGGGGCTCGCTGTTCTTTTTGTTCCAGAGAGCAAGCCTTGACTCAATCTCATCATAATTCCATCCTACGCTTGAAAGGAAATTCACAAGGGTGAAGATGGCTCTTTTCCTGCCGTCTGTGAGCCCTTCAAGAATCTTTTTTATGCATGGGGGAAAGAATGATTCGGGGATTGCGCTTGTCGGCGCTTCCATCTTTCTCTTTCCTGAATTTGCCGCCTCTTCCTTTTCCCTTGAATCATACTCAACCTTCGATGAAAAGTCAAATGCCTGGACAATCAGCTTTTTTGCCTCTCCGGGAATTGCCTTATTCCTGTCAAGAAACCTTTCCTCAACAACCTTTACAAGCTCCGGCTTTGCATCCTCCCTCTTGAATGAGCTGATTGAGTCAAGGGGTATTGGGACGCTTATCAGCCCTGACTTCTCGTTGAATGAGTATGGCATGCGGTAAAGGTGCCTTGATGAGATGAGGATTGTGTCAATGTCAAGGAACGGCTCTGCATTAAGCTCAGGAATATTCTCTGAAAATTCATTTGTGACAAACCTTGTGATTTCCTTTGAATCCTTCCCTGTCTTTTCAACTATTGCCGAGAAGTTGTTCTTCTCAAGAGCCATAATTTCCCTGCTTAGGGGATTTTTTATCATCTCTTTGAGGTAGAATGCGATTTTTCTTGCGCCTTCAGGGAAGAGAAGCCTTGACTCCTTGTCCCCAATCTTATCTGGGAATGCCTGGAAAGGGACTCCGATATGGAATCCCTTGTTTCCTGAGAATTTCACGCTTATGCTCTTTATCCCGTGGTATCTCAGGGCTTCAATAACAAGCTTTGCAGCGATTTTTGAGTATTCAAAGAAGTGGCAGTCAATATCAAGCACCAGGTCCCATCCAGTCCTCAGCTGTTCAATCTCTGAGCGCTTCTCCTCTGCCTTCAGGGAAAGGGGGTTTTTCCACAGCTCCTCTGATGCGTGGAACGATGTTGCCCCGTCCTTTGCAAGCTCTATTATGTCATCAGGATACCTTAGAATGTCCGGGCGCTTTCCAAAGCCGGATTCGCCGTATTTTACAGCAACCTCCCTGTCCCGCGCATTGATTACCATCTCTTCCTGGATGTCCTTCCTGCTGTAATACCTGATTACAGCAATAGGGTCAAGAGCCACTGATTCAGCCATAAAAAAGCGTATTTTTCTCAGGTTTAAAAATCTTGTGAGAAAAAGATTTGAGGATTTTAAAAAAAAAATTAAAATCAATTAAAAAAATCAGTTAAAACAGATAGCCGCATTCAATCACATCTGCATTTTATTACATCTCTTCCAGCGCCTTTATCCTCTCCTCTATTGGAGGGTGGGTGCTGAACATCCCGATAAACCAGTTCTTCTTCTTAAACGGGTTTGCTATGTACATGTGCTCAAGAGCAGGAGATGCGTTTTCCATCTGCTTTCCGTCCTTCTCGATTTTCCTCAGCGCATTTGCCAGCCCTTTCGGGTATCTTGTGAGAAGGGCGCTGTCTGCATCTGCCAAGAACTCCCTCTTTCTTGAGATTGCGAATTTTATCAGCTGGGCGATTATCGGTGTTATTATTGCAAGCACAAGCCCAACGAGCGCAAGAATGATGTATGCCTGCCCTGATTCATCATCCCTGCTTCTTCTCCTTCCGCCCCAGAAGAAGCTTCTCATCATGAAATCTGAGATTATTGCAATTATTCCTACAAGGATTGCGACAATTGTCATGAATCTTATGTCATAGTTCTTGACATGGCTCATCTCGTGCCCTATGACCCCTTCAAGCTCATCTCTTTCCAGCTTCTCAAGCGCTCCTTTGGTGACTGCAATTGATGCATGGGTTGGGTCCCTTCCTGTTGCAAATGCGTTTATTGCAGGGTCATCCATAACATATGCCTTTGGCTTTGGGATTCCTGCTGCAATTGAGAGCCCTTCTATTGTGTTTATCAGGTGCGGGTATTCCCTTTTTGATGCCGGCACTGCATGGTTTATTGAAAGAGCCATCTTGTCTCCGGAATAATAGCTTGCAAGAGCCATTGACCCTGATATTAAAAGCGCAATGAATATCCCGAATATTCCTGTTGAGAAAAGCATTCCAAAAACATAGCCGAGAAGCAGAACAACTGCAAAAAATGCTGCAAAAAGGATTATGGAGTTTCTCTTGTTGCTTTCTATTCTTTCATATATCATATTTTCATCACTTGATTACTGCATGCTCATTTTCACATCTGCCTTTTCAGATTCCTCTGCCTTGAAGAAATCCCTTTTCTGGAACCTGAAGATAGATGCAATGATGCTTGTCGGGAACATCTGTATTGTTGAGTTGAAATGCATTACTGTGTCATTGTAGAACTGCCTTGAGTATGCAATCTTGTTTTCAGTTCCTGATATTTCCTCCTGCAGGAGGAGGAAGTTTTCGTTTGCCCGGAGTTTTGGATAGCTCTCTGCAACTGCAAAGAATGTCTTAAGCGCAGATTCCATCTTGACATCTGCCTTGGCCTTGTCTGATACAGAGCGCGCCCCTTCAGCCATCGCCCTTGCAGCTGTAATTTCCTTGAGAACGCCCTTTTCATACTTGGCATACCCCTTTACAGATTCAACAAGCTTCGGGATTAGGTCTGAGCGCCTCTTCAGCTGAACATCTATCTGAGAGAATGCATTTTCTATCCTGTTCTTCAGCACCACAAGCCGGTTGTAGTCTGAAACGAAATAAACTGCTGTTATTCCAATTGCCGCCGCTAAAACTATTATTCCTGTTTGCATTCCTGTTTGCATTGTATCACCCTTTTACAGCATGTTGTTTTAAAGTCGCTTATAAATTTTGCGAAGAAATCCTTATCATTTATCCCTGAATTGAGAAAAAAATAAATATGCGGTGTTTCTTTTTGAATGATTATGAGAAAAATCATTCCAATTATTGCTTTCGCGCTTATTTTTGCATCTATTGCCTCTCTTATCCTTGCTTTCGGCTGCAGCAGGGAAGCCATGGAAAACTGCCCTGATGAAAGGCCTCTTGGCTGCATGGACTTCCGGATTACCGTCTGCGGAAGCGACGGCATGGAATACCCGAACTGGTGCACTGCGTGCATGAATGAGCAGGTTTCCTGGTTCACAAAGGGAAGCTGCAAGAAATAGTTAGAAAGTTGATGATTAAGTTAAGAAATGATGATTAAAAAACGAAAAACCGCTTAATTTTTTAAGCCAATTCCTCTTTGTATATTCCTTCAACACTCTTTCTTATCTTGTATGGCATTGTGATTGAGTTGTGGACTGAAAAGAACTTCTTCATAAGCTCGTCTTCGCGACTCTTCGCCTCATTCAGGAATTTTTTCCTGAACTGCTCTATTAAGAATCCCTTTGCTCCGTTCTTGTATGCCATGTAAAATGCGAGAAGCTGCTCGTCTTTCCCAAGCCCGCTCATGTCATACGGCTTTATCCTTCCGTCATCACTGTTTTTTTCCTTGTTGAATTTATTGAAGATGGGATAAAGGGGCATGCTCTCCCTTCCAAGCATGTTGCTTCTTAAATCAGCACTTTTTGGGTCTATTCCGCATGCGAGCATAAAGATGTTCATTCTTGCGCATTTTGAGCAGCTGCAGCACCATCTTGAGTTCATTCCGTTGTCATTGTCTGCAAAGCAGCTCGTCTGGTATTTTGCAAGATTCTTGTACCTGTTATGCAGGATTTTTGTGATTGCTATCTCATGCAGGGGCTCTACAACGCTCATGGCTGTGCATTGGTTCCTTGTAACTATGGAAAGGATTGATTTTATCCTCATCATCCAGTTTGAGGACTGGTCAAAAACAGGGTTTGACTCAAAGCCCTCGTTTGTAAAGTATGAATCGGAGCAGCTTTTTTCATTTCCAAAAACCATGTATGACGCCTTGTGCTTTTTCAGGAAGGGAAGGAGGGACAATGCGTATTCTGTCAGCTGGCTTGTGGAGCCGAACTGAGTCGGCTGAAGCTCTGGGAATCTTTCCGAATACCTTGCATATCCAAGCCCGTATTCAAGGTTAATCACTTTCTGCCCGAATTCCTTCCTGAATTTTTCCTGGAGAACATGCTTATGCTTGTTTTCATACATTCCTGAAAGGTCAGGCTCCTTCACATAAATGGGAAGGGGCTCAAGCCCGAGCTCCTTGCAGATAGCATAGCTCATGAGGCTGTCTTTTCCGAATGTGAATGTAACAATGCTCTTTTCCTCTGGCTCAAACTGGATATTTGGCTTCTTTATCTTGTAATTCCGGAACTTGTGCTGGACATTCAGGTATTGCTTCAGGCTTTCAGATACTGACTTCCTGTCGGCATCAACGCAGGCAGGTGCAGAAAATATTGAGAGCTCCCTGAAAAAAGGCTCAAGCATGGGAAAGGAAGAACTGTAAATAACCTTCTTCGAATTCAGCATGAATGGAAGCTGCATCCCGACTACGCTGAGAAGATTGTCTGAAAGGAAGTGCTTGGAATTCCTTGAGAAATTTTTCCAGACAGAAAGGGGATAGTTGATAGGATATACGCGCTTGTTTATGTGGACGTGCAGCCCCCTCTTTGTTATCCTGTAGGACAGCTTTACCTTTTCATACCTGTTCTTCTTCACTCTTCCCCCTCGAACCTGCATATTAAAGCATTATTGTTTTAAAGAATTTAATTCTTTCCTAAAATTAAGTGAATAAATTAAAAAAATCAGATTTGCAATTGACAAAAAAAGGAAAAAATGCCTTATCCCAAAAAAAGGCAAAAAAAGTTTTCAAGCAGTTTTAAAGCATTAAATCTTGCTTACTGAATTACGCTCAGCTTTGCCTCAACCCTTTTCTGTGCAATCTGCCTTTCAATTGCAAAGTCAACGATTTTCAGTATCAAAGCATTGTAGTCAATCCCTGATGCAGATGCAGCCCTTGTAAACGCAGTGTCAATCGGTCCAATATCCGGGTTTGGATTTACCTCGAGGATGAATGGGTTGTTATCCTTGTCTATCCTTATGTCAACCCTTGCATAGTCCTGGCATTCCATAATCCTGTATGCTGCAAGAGAGAGCCTCTTCACCTTGTTCTCAACATTCTTCGGCAGGTTTGCCGCCGGGCATACCGGGACTGTTTTCTTGAATATCTCTGTATCAGGCATCCATTTTGCCTGGTATGAGCATATCTTGAATGTTCCTTCGGGAATGTCCCTGAACTCAAGCTCCTCAACAGGAAGCGCGCATAATTCCCTGTTTCCTATAATTGAGACATTGACTTCCCTTCCGTCTATGAATTCCTCAACAATTGCATTCTGCTTGTAGTTCTTTATGACATAGGTGAGCCTTTCCCTTAGCTTTGCCTCATCATTTACTACAGAATCATTTGTTATCCCTATGCTTGCGTCCTCATGAATTGGCTTTACAATCATCGGGAATTTCAGTTCAGGATTCAATGCATCAGATGCTTCCTTGAATATCTGGAATTTTGGCGTGGGAATGTCATTTGACATGAGAATCTGCTTTGTCCTTGACTTGTCAAGGCACACTGATAAAGTCAGGAAGTTTGAGCCCGTGTATGGTATCGCAAGAAGCTCAAGCATTGCAGGGATGTATGCCTCTGCAATAACATTTCCGCCAATTCCCTCTCCGAGATTGAACACAAGGTCCAGCTTTGATGACTTGAGCTTTTCATAGATCTGCGAGTCCACTGGTATTGTGCTTACCTCATGCCCGGCTGATTTAAGGGCGTCTCCGACTCCCTTTACAGTATTGAGGATGTCCTGGTCTGCAATTATGTCAGCAGGCTCTCCCCTTTCAAGCTTGTTCACGATGTTGTATAAAATCCCTATTTTCATAACCATTTTATAAATTCACTCCCCAAGTTTTCTCTTGTTTTTGTCCTCGTTTTCTATCTCTTCTTTTTTTGCTGATACTCTATTAATCATAAATTTTATTAATCCCGAATTGAAATTGAATTAACCGTCTGTTGTTTAATCATCAGTTATTTAATCCCGGATTATTTTTTCCTTTTCTCCCTTTTCAGGTCTTTTATTATGTGCGCTTCCCTGAGCTTTCCCTCAATTCCGTATCTCTTCATTGCATGATAAAGCACTGTGTTTATGAGCTGCTCGTATTTCAGCCCCATTGAATACCATATTGAGGGCAGGCATCCGTGCTCAGACGGGTCAGGAGGAATGCCGGGAAGAGGATTTATCTCAAGCACGTAAGGCCTGTTTCTCTTCCCAAGCCGTATGTCCACCCTTGACCAGTCCCTGCACTCCAAAACCCTGTAGGTGTCCACCGCAAGCTTCTCTATCCGCTTCTTCATGTGCGCAGGAAGCTTTGCCGGACAGACTCCGACGTCAATTGGGTTTTCGGGTGTATCCCACACCCACTTCGCTTCATAGGAATATATCTTGTTTGCCCCTTCGGGGAATTTGTCAAATACTATCTCCCTTATGGGAAGGGCAACCGGCTCGTCATTTCCAATAACGCCGACAGTGAATTCCCTTCCGGGGAGGAAGTTTTCCACCAGGGCTGGCTGCTCATAGTTTTCAATTACCTCTTTCAGCTTTTCACGCAGCTCTCTCTCGTTTTTTACCACAGAATTGTCCTTGATTCCCTTGCTTGAGCCCTCATAAAGCGGCTTTACTATGAGAGGAAATGAAACCTTTCTGTTTAGCCTGTCCTCGGGAGCATAGAAAACCTGAAACGGAGCTGTTGGGATTTTATGCTGCTCAAGAATTTCCTTTGTCATTGCCTTGTTGAGCCCGATTGAGAGGGTTGAAGGGTCTGAGCCAGTGTATGGAATCTCAAGCACCTCAAGCATTGCGGGAATGTGTGATTCCCTGCTTTTTCCGCCCAGCCCTTCTGCAATGTTGAACACAAAGTCGGGCTTTATCTTCTTGAGCTTGATGTATGCCTTGTCATCTGCCTCAACCTTCACTACCCTGAATCCCGACATCTCAAGCGATTTCTTTATGGCATTGACTGTTGATTCGTTATCAAATT
>JAPLZQ010000060.1 GCA_026394965.1 Candidatus Woesearchaeota archaeon | reverse complement strand
AAAAAGATTGTCCCATTGCAAAGTATCGTAAAGATTAAAATATTGCTCGACGTCATTCACAAAATAATGGCGGTAAAACGTCTTATAGCCAAAGTCCCGCCATGCATAAAAATGATTCATCCCCTGAAAATGCCATATCTCCACAACATGATTCATTTTTTGGATATTAAAGCTTCCGCAGGCTTTGCATTCTGTCCGTGATTCAGGGATGTCTGAATGCTCCTTCCATACCTTCCCGCATTTCTTGCAATGCATTTCATAATGGCATCTATGAAACCTTACCTGATGGCAGAGGCTTCTTGCAATCAAGTCAACCTGATTTGAAAGCTGTGATATCAGGACAAGTTCGCCATATCCTTTTATTGTCGAGCCTAAAACCCGCCGAATCATCGTCAGCCATGTATTGAATACCTTATTCTTTTTTTACATCGATGCCCTCGCATTTGCGATATTATGGAATTCATCGAGAACGATGCAGATAGGCTCATCAATATTTTTCCAAAAATCCATATTCAATTTATAATCGTAGATGTTGACTAAGCTTCCATCCTGCGTCTTTTTTTGGCGTAAAAGCTCTTTCTCAATTATATATTCAGGCTTCATCCTTTCAACATGTGGCAGTTTTTTCTCTTTTATCACAATATTTGTATAGATTTTTCTCCGAAAAGGATTGAGAGATATCTCTCTCACTTCATTAGCAGTCTTTCCTGAGCCGACATTTCCGAGAGAAATTCTTATCATCTTAGATTTTTATGTCAGGAAGGATTATGCCGCTTCTCACAAGGAAAAAAAAAGCAGCCAATAGCAAGATGCCGGCAATCAAAAGGAATATGACAAGCTGATTATATTGCTTTTCGTCAAAATTTGGAAGATATCCTTTTAATCCCTCAAAAATCTTATCCTTCCATGATACGCAGAATAGGAGAAGTAGAAGGCAGAAAGAAGCTAATATAGGCAAAAATAAAAATTTATTAATGGCTATCCCAACAAGATTTACGCTGCATTGCGAAACGCACATATCCTTGCATTGTTCTATAGGTATCGCCTGAGATAAGTTTTCCAAAAGCATTTTTACACATCCCTTAAGAAATGCGGATTATCCATCATCCAAAAAGATAATAATCGATGATTTTCTTAAGCATGAAGCCCTGAGTGAGCCTTATTCCGCTCATCTCAGGGTGATGTTTTAGGTATATCTTTTGGCAGTCAGATATAAGCCTTTTCTTGTCTTTCGACGAGCATGAAATCCTGTCATTATATAATTTTTCTGAGCTTTCTGGCTTTATTTCCATAACAATTCAATATAATTTCAATAGTATTTAAATATTTCATTGATTTAAAGGAAAACTAAAGGCTAAATAGCTATTTGACAGCTGGCGGTGAAAATCAAAAATGGATATGGGTTCACTTATTGAGAATAAATTGATGACGCTTCTTACGGTTATAATCCTTATTGTCGTGATACTGCAGGTTTTGTCAGGCTCTTTAAGCTATGTAACAACCGCATTTTCCTATCTTTCATCGAACATGTCAGCTGGGGGAATCGGCTTTGCAGGCTTCTTTGCAGCTGGCGGGCTTATGTATCTGATATTGGGCGCAACCGTTCTGATACTCGTTATCAGCATGCTTTTCATGCTATTCAAAGGCGGAAAAGAAAGGTAAGAAAACTATTACGCGTGAGGCGGAATCCTCACATCTTTTTTATTTTAATTTTGAGGAAAAAACTAAATGGGAATTGAAAATAAAGTCGAGACAAAGATGACATTTATCCTCTCTGCAATACTTCTTGTTGTTATAGTTGTTCAGCTTCTTTCAGGAAGCCTGCAATATATTACGCAAGGGGTTCAA
>JAPLZQ010000059.1 GCA_026394965.1 Candidatus Woesearchaeota archaeon | reverse complement strand
ATTTTGAAAGCACCCTGGCATTTGAGATTATGAACAAGTATGGCGAGGAAATCGAGGGAATCTCAATATGGGCAGACGGAAACGTGAATAAAAAAACTGAAGTGAATTTCAGCAGCTTTTACCGGAACACAATAAGGAAAGTTTCAATTCAGGGATTTATTGCCGAAAGGAACTTTTCAGTGTCCCCAAAAGGATGCGAAAAGCAGAACTGGAAAACATTTGAAATGCCATGAAAGGAAAAGCGGGAATCGGAACAAGAAAGAGAAGAGGGCAGGTATGGGTCTCAGCAGTGCTCTACATCCTGATAACTGTGGTTGCAATGGTTGTGCTGCTTCAGGCAGGCACTCCCATAATGAACAGCCTTCGGGACAGAACAGCATTCTCAAAGACAAAGGACTCAATGCTTGTGCTTGACAAGTACATTGTGGAGGTTTCAGAAGGAGGGCCGGGCTCGCAGAGGGTTGTTCCAATTGACATAGAAAAAGGCACTCTCTATGTAGAGGACAATATGGTAAGGTGGAAGATAGAAACAGACTCAAAGCTCTTTGAGCCTCGCTCAAAGCAGAGCCTCGGAAATATGATTATACTCGGGCTCAGCCCAGAGGACACAGTCAGCGCGCACGAATCATCTGATAGCTGCCATTACATACTTGAGAACTCAAGGATAAAGGTTAACATAACGCAGTTCGGGATGATAAATAAGAGCGCTGAAAACTGCACATCGCAGATAAACACATCTGCTCTGATAAATTACATAGAGCTTAATGACAAGAACAGCACTGCAGAAGGAGTCTTCACATTCACAATAGCAGGAGAACCTTCCTCAGAAATAGGAACAGGGAAAACCACGCTGATTGAAAGCGGGGATTACCTCAGCGCAGGAGTCATACGCGCTGAAATAAACTCATCAAGCTACAACTACACCCTTGAGCTGAGCCTCGAATCAGGCGCTGATTTTTTGAAGGTGAAGGCAATCAACCTCAGGGAAAAATGAACACGGGAGAAAGATGGTGAAAATGAAAATACCCTTTTTTTCAAGGATAGGAATGGCTGCAAACAGGAATAATCCTGCGCAGAAAAGCAATGAAGCAAAAATTCCCAGAAAAGAAACTGAAGCCTTATTGCCTCCAGAGAAGATAAAATTTGAGATAGACATCAAGCCAAGGCTTATTGTGCTTCCAGAATTCAGGAACATAGACGGGATTGATATAAGATACCCTCTCATATCCCCTTACGCATTCGCCCACATATTCTGGGACAGCAACAAGAAGGAGCTTGTTTATGATGTTGAGGAATACACCCTCTCTGAAACTGAAAAGGAGCTTCTGAAGCTCATAATGACGGGCTTGGAGGAAACAATCAATGTCAGCCTTGCAAAGATAAAAAATGCCCATGCAGTAATAGACTACCTTGAAAAGAATGTTCAGTCCATACTTTCAGAGCTTGGCGCAAAGCTCTCTGAAAAAAGCTACAAGAAGATAATGTATTATGTTTACAGAAATTCAATAGGAATGAACCAGATTGAGCCCCTTCTCAACGACTATTACATAGAAGACATAGAATGCAACGGAGTTGGGTTCCCAATCTACATAGTGCACAGGAAATATGAGAACCTCAGGACAAATGTGATATTCCGGACAAATGATGAGCTGATGAATTTTGTGGAAAAGCTTGCGCAGAAATGCGACAAGTACATCTCATATGCAAAGCCCCTCCTTGACGGAGCCCTTCCTGACGGCTCAAGGGTAAACGCCACATACGCAAAGGACATAACAACAAGAGGCCCAACTTTCACAATCAGGAAATTCACCACAAAGCCCCTCACACCAGTAGACATGATAAGAAACCACACTGCATCTCCAGAGGCATTTGCATACCTCTCAATGCTGATTGAGAACAAATACAATATAATGTTCATAGGCGAAACCGCCTCGGGAAAAACAACTTTTCTCAACAGCGTCATGAATTTCATACCCTCTGAAGCGAGAATATGCTCAATTGAGGACACAAGAGAGCTTAATCTCAATCACTCAAACTGGATTCCCGCAGTATCGAGGGTTGGAGTGGGGATGAGAGGGGCTTCTGAAGAGGCATACGGAGAGGTAAGCATGTTTGAGCTTCTCAGGGAAACATTCAGGCAGAATCCGGATTATGTTATAGTAGGAGAAGTGAGGGGAACTGAAACATTTGTCCTGTTCCAGGGAATGGCTTCAGGGCACCCTTCATACAGCACATTTCACGCAGGCTCTGTGGAAAGCCTTGTGAAAAGGCTTCAGACACCGCCAATAAACCTGCCTGCCTCACTGATAGAATCACTGGATGTGGTGTGCATGCTCACCCACATCAAGGAACCGGAAAAGAACATAAGACGGCTCATAGGGATAAAAGAGATAAAAAACGTAAAAGAGCAGGCAGGAGTTGTGGAAGCAAATGACTTCCTAACATGGGACCCTTTCACAGACAGCTTTGTGCTTTCCGAGAACTCATACATGTTTGAAAAGATAAGCAAGAAAAGGGGAGTGAGCGTTGAAAACCTCTACCTGGAAATGGGGAGAAGGAGCGCCCTTTTCAGAAAAATATCCGAGCAGAAGGGAATGGACTACAAAGAGTTTGAGAGGCTCGTAAACAGCTATTACAAGAATCCCAAAGCAGTGCTGAAAAAATACGGGATAACAGGATGAGAAAATGAAGGAAGATGAGAAACTGACAAAAAAATTCTGGCTTTTAGAGACTGAGA
Source organism: Candidatus Woesearchaeota archaeon (assembly GCA_026394965.1). NCBI lineage: Archaea > Nanobdellati > Candidatus Woesearchaeota > Candidatus Woesearchaeota archaeon. Next base: position 1,331 of record JAPLZQ010000059.1, on the reverse strand, counting down.
AAAGCATTCTGAGAACCGATTCCCTAATCAAGCTTTACAAGGAGCTCAGCAGGGCAAGATTCAGGGGAGAGGATTCAGAGCTTGTTGAGAAGAGGATATCAATTGTAAAAAGGCAGGCGCTTGAAGAATGCCTTGAAGTGAGGGCGCTGCTGAAAAAATTCACTGAAAGCGCACCTGAAAAATAAGGAAGAATATGGCTGAAGCAGGCAATTACTGGAAAAGGGAAAAAGAGGAAATGATTAACTCAGCCGAAAGAATGTCCTCAAAGATTTACGAGCTTTTCTGCGAGCTGAAAAGGAACTATCTCTTCAGAAAAACCATGATTAATGAATTGAATGAGATAGAAAAGGGGTATCAGGAAAAAAGGTTTGACTATTTTGAATTCCAGAAAAAGAGCAGGGCGATAACAGGCGGAAAGGGGAAGGACGAGGCTGTTTTTGAATATGACTCATACATGGAAACGCTTATTGCAAGGATAAACAACCTGAATGACAGGGTATTCTATGCCGTCTACAAGGATAATTCAGGAAGCAGGGCTTTTGAAGCACAGGAAGAATATGCGGATAATGGGAATAATGGGCAGGAAGAAATTGAGGTTGAGAGCGTATTCCCACAACCAGATGAAAATGCCCAAAAAGAAGAAATTCAAGAGGCGCAGACAGAGAAAAAGGAACCTGTCATAGCTGAGGAAATCATTGAAAAAAATAAATCAGAGCCGGTGGTAAGCTGGGGGATTGGAAAGGCAATTGCAGCGCCATTTGCCATGATTTTTTCTGCAATAGCCAGAATTTTCTGGCTGAAAAAGAGAAAAGAAACAAGACGGATAAAAGTAAAGCCAGTTGAATTTTCCGGAATGAAAAAGAAAAAGCAGGAAAAAGAATATGCCTTTTCTGAAAAGGGAATCTTCAGCGGAATGCTTAAGCCCTTTGCAAATTTCAGAAGGAGGATAAGGGAAGAGGAAAAGTTCATAGGCGCAAATAATGAGATTCCAATCACAGTTGAGCTTCTCCCCGAGCAGAGAAACAGCATCCTTGAAACAACATACCTCAAAAAAGAGGCTGAAAGGATAAAGAGGATAATAGAGAAGGAGAGGCTTTATTCCACATACAGACCAACAACCCTTGCAGCCATATCAAACATAATGGTGAAAAGGATAAGCGCATACCTCCTTGACTCATTCCCTGATTTTTTCAAGAATTTCTACAAGATTATAAGGGCAGCCAACATAAAGATGCTCTCAAACACCTACATAAACATAATGGTTCTCTTCACAGGCGCCGCATTCCTGCTCAGCTCAATAGTGGCGACAATAATATTTTTCATACTCTACA
>JAPLZQ010000058.1 GCA_026394965.1 Candidatus Woesearchaeota archaeon | reverse complement strand
TTAAGTGCTACCGCGCAAGAATAGATGATGTATTCGGAGCAGTTGTAATTCCTGAAAGCTCAAAATACGAGCGCGCGGGAATTTCTGCAGTTGAGATTATCGCGCCTGTTTTTCTCAGAAAAAAATTCTTCCTTAAAGACGGGGACAATATGGCTTTTGAAGTGTATGATATTCAGAAAAATGCTTAGAAAAGATGGAAGCCCTGCTTTTCCTTTGAAAGGAATACGCCCTTTTCAGTTATCTCAAAGAACTCCTCTCTGCCCTCAGGAAGGCTTCTGTGTTTTCTTAGAATTGCTTTTTTCCTGTCATCAGAGTTCTGAAGTTCAATGAGGCACTTGCTTGTGTATTTCAGCATGTCCCCTCCAACCATCTTCACAGAATCCCGCTTTTCAAAATCAGAGTACACCTGATTTGTGATTATCACAGGAATCCTTTTCTTCCTTGCAATTTCAGTCAGGTAATTCAGCTGCCTTCCAAGCGAATTGTTCATGTCTCTTATGTCCTCGTCACCGCGCTCTGCGCGGTAGAGCATGCTTATTGTGTCAACAATTATAAGCCCGATATTGTCCTCAACAAGCTCTTTCAGCTTCTCAAAATCCCTTTTCTGCTCTTCAAAATTTGCCGGCTCCAAAAAGAAAGTCCTTGACATAACATCCTTTGAGTTTCCGCAGAGCTGATTGAGCCTTGAAACTGAGAAGCCGCCTTCTGTATCAATAAAAATCACTTTCTTTTGTTTGCTGACTGCAATGAGCGCAAGAAGGCACAGATTGGTTTTTCCAGAGCCGGAAGGGCCGTATATTGTTGTTATTACATCCCTTTCATAGCCTCCCTTGAGGAGGCTGTCAATCACTTCTGTTCCAGAAGGGACTAAAGAGCTTTCTCTGTGCTCATACTTTTCCTTTTTTCCCGAAGAAAGCTCCATGCCAAATATCCTGCCTTCGTAGTATTTAAGAATTGCTGTGAAATTAATACAATATTCCCTATCTGAAGTCAAACAGCGTCCTGAGAAATCCCCTTTTTTCCCTCTCGGAAATCCTGTTCTCAGTCTTTTTCTTCCTTACATAATCCTGAAGCGCCTTTTCAATAATTTCAGAGTCTGCGAATTCCCTTTCCATCTGCCTGAATATGCGGGTGTGGTGGTAATTCTTGCCGTTCTTGTAGGAAAATTTCATTCTCTTGTGAAGCATTTCATGATACATAAGATAGTCAAGCATTTCCGGACTGCATTCCTGAAAGATGCTGCTCACGCATATTGTGTCGTTCTGGTAGTTGTAGCTCGCAAGCTTCCTGAAGGAGCTTCCCCCGAATGCTAAGTTGGGCTTTTCCAGAAGCCCGCTGAAATACTTTTCATTAACCCTGTCAAACGACTCTGAAAGCAATGGCTCGCTCTTTGTCTTTGGAATAGAAATGTGGAGCTTTTTTATGAAAATATTGTAAAGCTCCATATTGATAGTAGTGCCAGTGAATTTCTTTTTCCGGCTGAGCATCTTCACCATGAGCTCCTGAAAGAGCCCCTTTTTTATTTCAGGCGAGATTCCAATCCACTTTTTTCCGAGCCTGAAGACAAGCCTTTTCTCAAGCCGGTAGTGCATAATGCTTGCATTGTAGTCCTTGATTTTTCCTGTGTAGACTATTGACGGCACAAAGTCCATCTCTTTTCCGGGATAAAGCTCAGAAAAAGATTCTCTTGCAATCTGTTCGTCTGTTAATGTTTGCTCTTCCATCTTTTCCGGATTAGCTCATTTCATACCTTAGAAGCGCAGCATAGCATCCCATCTCGCGCAGCTGAACCCCCTCATTTGTCTCAACAGAGATTATCTTGACAGTTGTCCCGAACTTTTCTGCCTCGTCCTCAAGCTTCTCAATCTCTTCATCAGGCAGGGTTTCGGATATGATTAAGGTGTCCACAACTCCTCCTGAGAGATTTGCCCAAACCTGCTCCTTTCCGTATGACACCTTTCCCTGAGTCTTTATGAGCCCTTCAAAGAACTTTTTCATTGTGTTTTTCTCATCAATGATTTCCTCTTCTGCGAGAACATCCTGGCTTTTTTCAACAAGCTCTCTTACCCCAAAATCATCAGTGTAAGTTATGTCCTTTATGGCAATTATCTTTTTCTTGACATCATTTGTTATGTAATTGCCTTCAACAAGCTCGTATTTAGTCGGGCCTGGTCCCCCCACAATTATCCCCTTAAGATCCTTTCCAAGGAACTGCTCCTTCATGTATTCGGCAACCTTCTTGTAGAAATCCTTTGCAGCCCCTTCCCTGAGCCTGAGAAACCTCATTGCTGACTGCCCTCCTGCCTTGAACTTTCCGGGAACCATTGAGTGGGTTTTTGCAAGGGGGATTATGCTCTTTCCCTTGAGCATTGAAATTGTTGCTTCCCTCCTGTCCATGACAACAAGCCCGTATGACTCCTTTGTTGCAATCATGTCCAGGAGCGGTTCAAGAAGAAATGACTTTTCGCAGCGGTAAACCCTGATTTTTAATGGAAGGGGAGGCTCTATGCTCCATACCTTGACATTTGAATCACCCTCTCTTTCAGCTATATTTCCGGCAAAAACAGCCATTCCGTGAGGAGGAGTTCCTGAGTAAAGCTTAAGGTGCTGTATCATCCTTTCCAGGGCGTCAATGACATTTTTCCTTGTGGAAGTGGATTTTATGTTTGATGCAGTTCCCTCTTCCTGCGCGAGGTGATTTATAACCTTGTTCATGTCATAGCCCTGCGGAATGTAGACTGACACAAGCTCGGTATGCCTTCCTCTTGGGCTTTCAAGCTCCTTTATGAATTTCTTGAGCCTGAACTTTTTAGCAGAATCAATCTTCTCTTCAGCCATTGCCATACTTGGAAAAAGGGGGGTATATAAAGATTTTGTATAAAACTGCGCCGCCTGCATAAAACCAAAGATTTAAAAATCCCTCCGCAACTTTCCGTGTATATGAGGGGCTGTGGGGTAGCCTGGCTATCCTTTTCGGTTTGGGACCGAATGACCCCGGTTC
>JAPLZQ010000057.1 GCA_026394965.1 Candidatus Woesearchaeota archaeon | reverse complement strand
AAACAGGTATTTGCTCAGGATAAGAAAAGCCATTTCACAGAAATATAGATAAAAACTTTTATATACCCTGAAATTCTGCTAGTGGTTGGAAAAAGAGTTTGAAAAAATGAAACTTTACAGCTATTCAAGATTAGAGACATTTAAGCAGTGCCCGCTTAAATTCAAGCTGCATTACATAGACGAGGTTGAGACAGAAATTGAAGCGAGCGTGGAAGCCTTTCTTGGCTCGCTTGTGCACGAAACTCTTGAAAAGCTTTACATTGACCTTAAATTCCAGAAGATTGATGCCCTAAATGAGCTCCTTGATTTCTTCAATGAGAACTGGAAGAAGAACTGGAATGACGCAATTGTGATTGTGCGGACTGAATACAACCAGGAAAACTACAAAAAAATGGGCGAAAAGTTCATTTCAGATTATTATGAGAAATACAGCCCTTTCGACCAGTCAAGGACAATTGGGCTTGAGACAAAAGAGCACATAAACCTGGATGACACAGAGGAATACCACATTCACATAAGGATTGACCGCCTTTCAATGGCTGGCGAAGGCATTTATGAGATTCACGATTACAAAACCTCAAGCTCCCTTCCAACACAGGAGGATGTTGATGCTGACAGGCAGCTTGCAATTTATGCATATGGGATAAAAAAAATGTATCCTGATGCAAAGAAGATAATCCTGATTTGGCACTACCTTGCATTTGACAGGGAGCTGCGCTCTGAGAGGAATGAGGAGCAGCTTGAAAATCTCAGAAAGGAAGTGCTTGAACTGATAAAGGATGCTGAGGCGTGCACTGAATTCCCGCCAAAGATGTCTGCCCTGTGCAGCTGGTGCGAATTCCGCCCTATGTGCCCTAATTTCAAGCATCTTTATTCCATTGAAAAAAAGCCGGCAGAGGAGTATCTTGATGATGACGGCGTGAAGCTTGTGAACAAGTATTCCGAGGTTTCTGAGAAAATCAAGGAGCTTACTGATGAAAGCGAGAATCTCAAGGAACGGCTCAGGGAATTTGCAGAGAGGAACAATGTGAACATGATATACGGCTCAGGGGTAAGGGCGTTTGTAAAAAATTATCCCCGGCTTTCCTTTCCAAAAAAAGAGGATTCAAACAGGGAAGAATTCGTGAATACAATAAAGGCAATAGGGCTTTGGGAGAAGATTGCAATCCCTGATGTTTATGAGCTTGCAAAGATGATGAACGGCAACGGCATGCATCCTGAAATAAAGGCGATTCTGGAAAAATATGCGGAAAAAGGATTTACAACCTATGTGCGCCTGAACAGGAGCGGAAGCTATTATTAATAATGCTTATGAGGTGATATTTTTATGGCAAACGGAAATAAGGAAGAAAACAACTGCAGTCTCCCAAAGGTTAAGGCAGGAGACCTTGTGAAGATTGATTTTGTGGCTTCCCTGAGGGACGGAGTGATATTTGACACTTCAATAGGATTTGAGGCAGACAACTGCGGGATAATTGACCCGGACAGGGAGTATAAGCCAGTTGAATTCATAGTTGGAAGCAACGCAGTGATAAAGGGGCTTGATGATGGCTTAATGGGAATGGAGTTCAACGAGTCAAAGACATTTGTCATAAGCCCAAATAAGGCGTATGGCGAAAGGGATGAGTCAAAGTTAAGGGACCTTCCTGTTGAGATAATCGGGGAGAAAAGGGAGCCCATAATAGGCGAGTATTTCATACTGAAAGACGAGAAGGGGCAGTTTGTGAACTGCCTGATAAAGGAAGTGAAAGATGGAAGGATTCTCGCTGACACAAACCACCCTCTTGCAGGAAAAGAAATTGTGATAACAGTGAAAGTGCTTGCAATAAACGGAAAGCCTGCTGAGAAGAAGAGCGAAGAAAAGAACATGGGCACTTATTACTGAACTGCTGCTTTATTTTTTCTTTCAGGTGTTTCTAATTCTTCATCTGTTTTTTCATCCTTTTAATTATCTTAATTTTCAGCTGCCCTAGTCCGGTTTTACCTCTGAAAAATACAAAAGCTTTATATAAGGGCGTTTTTTATTTTAGCCCATGCCAATGTTTAACAGAAATCAGCACAGCAGGGGTAGTTTCCGCCCTGAAGAAGAGGAGGAAATACACCATGTAAAGCTTCCTAGGGGGAGGGAAGTGTTCGGGATTGTTGAGCAAAGGCTTGGCGCATCAAGGATAAGAGTAAGGTGCCTTGACGAAAAAATGAGGGTGTGCAGAATTCCCGGAAGGCTCAAGAGAAAGCTCTGGGTAAGGGAAGGCGATACAGTGATAATAGAGCCGTGGGAGTTTGGCGGCGATAAAAAGGGCGATATTGTATTCAAATACAAGAAGAACCAGGTAAGCTTCCTCAAGAAGCAGGGGCACCTAAAGGACCTTGCGGATTTCGAGGCATTCTGAATAATTTATTTTAAAGATTTCCTAGAAAATTAATATTTCTAGAACATTAATTTCTATGGACATTGCTCATTTTTTCATAATTCCTTCAGAAACAGATTCAGGAGATAGATTCAGCGTTTCTTTTTATTCTTCTTATTATTCTTGCCCCGCCTTTTTTCAGGGAACAGCATGAAAAAGGCAAGCAATATTGCACCTATTGTTATTGCTGAATCAGCCAGGTTGAACACGGGGAAGAAACGAAAGTCAATGAAATCAGCCACAAACCCGTATGAATACCTGTCTATGAGGTTGCCGCAAACACCCCCGAAGATTAGGGCTGAGGATGCCAGTGTGCGCATCCTTTCCTTTAAGGAATCATAGAAATACAGTATCATTCCAAGGAGGATGACAGAAAGCCATGTAATTACTGCTGAGCTTCCTTTTAGGATTCCAAATCCTCCGCCGGTATTCTGCACAAAATTTATGTAAACAATTTCACCAATAAGCGGAAATGATTCAAAGGGAAGCATTTCCATTATTATTCCCTTAAGAATCCTGTCTGCTATTATTACAGCAAGCGCAATTAATGAGAAGATGAGAAAGCGGTTTCTTGAAAAGAAGAATTTCCTTCTTTTCATTTGCGCTCTCACCACATTCTCGCTCTTCCTTCGCCTGCTGAAAGCTTGGCTTCAATATTTGCCATCCTCTG
>JAPLZQ010000056.1 GCA_026394965.1 Candidatus Woesearchaeota archaeon | reverse complement strand
CCTCTTTTTTTCCCGAGTTAATCACTGGTTATTATTAAATATTGTTGCTTTGAGTCCTGCCTGATTTTTTTGATTGTGAAAAACTGTTTTTGCCGCAATTGCTTTATCTTTATTTTGTATGATTTTTTATTTATTATTATTTTTATCTTATGTAATTTCTTATTATGTTGACAAGGTTCCTTCCTGCGCGCACCCGTTCAGCAATCTCATCTTTCAGAAGGCGCGTGTCCACATTTTCAAGGAGGGACTCCATCTTGTAAAATTCTCGGAACTGCTCTTCCTTCCAGGAGTCTGTATATCCGAGCTCCCTTATGTCCTCATAAATCTCCTCTGCCTTGTCAAGCCCTATTTTGTATTCAGTATTGTTATTCCTGTCTTCATCGCTCTTTTTTCCCTCTGCTGCCTTTTTCTCAAGCTCATTTTCCTCATCGTTTGAGAAGAGTTTTTCAAACTCAACCTTTTTTGGCTCAGGCACCTTTATCTCTTTTATAGTTTCCTCCTTCTTCAGCTCAATTATGCTTTCTTCAAGGAGCTTTTCCATGTCATCCTTTTCCGTCTTCCTTCTTTCCTCAATCTCCTTCAGCTTCTTTATCCTTTCCTCTGGAGAGAGTTTTTTCAGCTTCGCTACCTCAGATTCCATCTCAGAAGAATTGTTGTCTGCCATTTTATCCCGGACTTGCCCTTTTTTTCGCTTACCAGGCCATCAGCGAGTGCGCTTTCTTGTAATTCTGGTATGTTGTCCAGAGCGAGTTAAATACTATCTCAGCTGCTTTGCTTTTCTGGGCGTCATCTTCAAACTTGTTTACTTTTTTCTCAGATTTTTCCCCTGGGCTTCCCGCAAATGAGGATATTATTTCTCCGAATCCGCGGAATATTGAGAGGAAAGGCTCAATTATGGAATCCTCTTTCTCTTTTTTCTCAGGTTTTTCCTGCTTTTCAAAAATTTCCCCTGATTCCTCAAGATACTCCTTCATGCTGTCTCCAAGTGCATCCATGGCTTCCTTTAGGGAGTTGTCTATTGAGCCGAGCACCTCAAAAACCTCGTCATTCCTGTATTTTTTGTATGCCTCAATCTGCTCTTTTGTCCAGATGTATCCGCGGAGGGTGCATTCCACTTTTCCTACATGGATTGGGCCCCTCTGGTATCCCTCTGCATGGTAGTTGAGGCTCGGCGTTGTCCTGTAGTTGAATGTTGCGATTACGCAGGGCAGGTATCTTCCGAATTTTGATTCCTTCTTGTATGCTATGAATTCCACGTCAATAAGCGAGCCCTCGAATGCGCTTACAAGGTTCGGGTCATTAAGCTTTCTTTCGTCAAACATAAGGCGCTTTATCTGCGCAAGGTAAGGCTTGACCCATTCCATGTACATTTTTATCGCATCGTAGTGCTGCCTCATGTATCTCAGGGTGAATTTTCTCTTTGTGTTCAGTTCGCCTTGCGTGTTTTCCTTCCAGAGAAGGTATGTCTTGAGCTTTCTTTTCAGGACTTCCTTGACTTTTTTGTTGAATTCAGTTGATTCAACAACCCTGTCAACATCCTCTGACTTTTTCGGGGTTATCTCAAAGAAGAGGTCAGGAAGGGTTGTGAATCCAACCTCATGAGCCATGCCGTAAACTGATGCGGGGTTCTTGCTTCCGCCCTCGACAAGGTCTATCCATATTCCCTTAAGCGTTATCTCAGCAGACTTGTCCCCTCTTTTGCTTTCTGAGTAGTATTTCAGCCTCTCGTCGAGGATTCTCAGCTCCCTTACCAGCTGGAAGAGCTCCTTGACCATCTTCCCTATTATTGCAAGGTATTGCGATGCCTTATCCTGCTGCAGGGCGAGGCGCTGCTGCGAATTCCCGAACATTGATGACTGTTCTGATGCAGCAAACAAGTCCTTTACCTTTATGATATATGGAAATGCGAGCGACTGCTTCAGCTGGGACATTATCCAGTAGTATGTCTCCTCCATGGAGATGTTCATCTTTTCCCTTATGAACCTGTGCCTGACTATGGGCGAGGGGAAGTCAGTGGTTCCATTGACTCCCTTTTCAATCTCCGTATTCTCCTGGTCAGCGTATTTTTCAGCCAATCCATCATCAAGCTGGGAAATCTCGCTTGATTTCATTGCCTTTACTTCTTTTTCGTATTCAAATTTTGCAAATCCCGCTTTCAGAAGCTTTTTTGCAGCAATTTCTTCCATTTCTTATCACGCTATTCTCTCTTTTTTCCTGTCTTATAAATATATAAACATTTCCTATTTGAGGTTCTTATTTGATATTTTTCCTCTTTGATTCCTATCCGAACTTGTAAAGGATTATCACAAAGCCCTTGACATCTATGAGGGTTGAGCCGGTCTTCTCAGCTATTTCCCCCGCTGTCTCAAACCTGTCATGCTCGCCTGTGAAATTGTTGAGCATCTTGACTTTTACAATCCCTTTTTTATTGAGGTGCCTCTCTATTTCTGAAAGCAGCTCTTTTGTGACTCCCATTTTTCCTATCCTTACAACTATTGGGATTGCTTTTGCCTTTTCCTTTATCCTTTTTTTAAGTTCATCCATTTTAAGCGGTTATATCATCTCTACCTTATTTTTAGATTATTTTTTCATTATCTTTATTCCGTCATTCCTGCTTTGAAACTTTTACTTCTCCGGGAGGAAGAGCAGACACAATGTCGTCAATTTCGCCGCCAATCTCTTTCTTGATAAGCTTTGCTGCTGAGGTCTTTTTTTCGCTCCCCTGCGTTATGATAAGCAGCTTTTTGCAGTGCTTTCTCACTGCTGAGAGGGGCGCGCACATTATCCTTCCGTCGTATAGCCCTATCCCGAGCTTCACCTCTGCGTGCATGGTATTCCTCTTTCCGTAAATCATGAATGCGCCCTTTCCCATGTATTCGCCTGACTTCACAGATGAGGAGACCTGCTCAGGGTTCACCTGGAAAACCTCTGCCTCGGAAATTCCCATTTTCCACGCCCTTGAGAAAGATGCTGTTTCTATTGCCGCCTCTCTTTTGGTTTCTTCTCCTGGAATCTTTCCCTCTGTTTTTATGATTGTGAATGGGCTTCCTGCGATATTTGTGTGAAAGACAATGTCGTCTTTTTCCATGTGCTTTTTCACGATTATGTCGTTTGTTGTCGAGTCTCTTCCCGCTATGACAATGAATCCCTCTGAGCTTATGAACCATCTGAATTTTTCATACCAAGCCCTTCCCTTTTTCTCCTCTTCCCGCTTTTTTTTCTCCTCTTTCTCCTGAGCCATCTTCTTTTT
>JAPLZQ010000055.1 GCA_026394965.1 Candidatus Woesearchaeota archaeon | reverse complement strand
AATGTAAGCGTCACAGCAACAGACGCAACAAGCGGGATAAACAACGTAACATTCCCAGCAACAACAAGCGCAGGAGGAACAGACACAGCAAGCGCATACTCCTGGACTTATGACTGGGACACTTCTGACACATACTCGCAGAACGCAACAATACAGGCATATGACAATGCGCAGAACAATGGAACATGCGAATTCAACATAACAAAAGACATAACAGCACCATCAGGAGGAAGCGTAAACTACAACAACACATTCACTGAACTTACTGCCCACAGAATCAATGTAAGTGACGGAACTGATTCTGGCTCAGGGCTTTCAACTGCTCAGCTTTACAGGCAGTCAGCAACACTCACAGGAGGAACATGCGGCTCATACGGAAGTTTCAGCGCAGTTGGAAACAGCTCAACAGGAAAAACAAGCGTAGATGACTCGGGACTTTCTACAGGAAACTGCTACAAATATTTGTTCAATGTTACAGACAATGTAGGAAACACAGTTAATTACACCTCCTCAAATGAGATAAAGGTAGACAGCGGAGTGCCAACATGCACTGTCAACTCAATAACTGAAAACTCAACATATGGATATGTCTCGGGAAAGACACTATATTACAGCAACAAATCAACAGGAGGATACAACATAAGCGCATCTGCAACAGATTCAGGAAGCGGGATAAAGAATGTTACATTCCCAGCAACCACAAGCACAGGAGGAAACGACAGCTTAACACCATACAACTGGACTTATGACTGGGACACTCTTGACTCATACTCCCAAAACGCAACAATACAGGCATACTCAAACTCTCTCAAGAACGGAACATGCGAATTCAACATAACCCTCGACATAACTGCGCCAGCAGGAGGAAGCGTAAGCTACAACAACACAAATACAAGCCAAACAGCCCACAGAATAAACGTAAGCGAGGGAACTGACTCTGGCTCAGGGCTTTCAACTGCCCAACTCTACAGGCAGTCAGCAACACTCACAGGAACAACATGCGGCGCATACGGAGCATGGAGCGCAATAGGAAACAGCTCAACAGAAAAAACAAGCGTAGATGACGCAACGCTTTCAAACGGAAACTGCTACAAATATGCTTACAATGCAACAGACAATGTCCAAAATATAGTAAGCTACACCTCAGCAAATGAGATAAAAGTGGATACAACAGGGCCAACAATCACTTTTATCCCCCCAACTTCTGCAAACAACTCAAACATATCTAATCCTTACACTTATATCAACATATCAGGAAGCGAAACTCTCATTTCAGCAAACATTGAATGGAACGGAACAAACCAAAGCATGAATGGCGCTGGAACAAACTGGTACACAAATAAAACATCACTCTCTGACGGGATATACTCATACCGGGTGTTTGCAAACGACTCAGCAAACAACATAGGGTTTTCAGGGCTTATGACAATAACAATTGACACAACAGCGCCAACCTGCAGCGTCAGCGCAATAGCAGAAAACACAACATACGGCTATGTATCAGGGAAAACATTATACTACAATACTGCAGCAGGCGGTGGATACAATGTAAGCGTCACAGCAACAGACGCAACAAGCGGGATAAAGAATGTTTCATTCCCGATAACTACAAGCAGCGGCGGAGCAGATTTAACAAGCGCATACTCCTGGACTTATGACTGGGACACCTCTGACACATACTCACAAAACGCAACAATACAGGCATATGACAATGCGCAGAACAATAGGAGCTGCGAATTCAACATAACAAGAGACATAACCGCGCCATCAGGAGGATATGTATCATACAATAACACAATCAGCAGCAAGCTTGCCCACAGAATCAATGTGAGCGACGGAACTGATTCCGGCTCCGGGCTCGCAGCTGCCCAGCTTTACAGTCAGTCAGCAACACTCACAGGAACAACATGCGGTTCATATGGAAACTTCACGGCAGTGGGAAATAGCGCAACAGGAAAAACATATGTGGATGATTCAACGCTTTTAAATGGATACTGCTACAAATATTTGTTCAATGTTACAGACAATGTCCAAAACACAGTTAACTACACATCTGCAAATGAGATAAAGATAGATTCCGGCGCTCCAACAATAAATTTTGTATACCCCTCTGACGATGACAATGCCAATGTAACCAGAACATACACCTATGTGAATGTGACTGCAAGCGAAACATTGACAAGCGCAAAGCTTGAGTGGAACGGCTCTGAACAGGCAATGAGCGGCTCTGGAACAAATTGGTACATAAACAAGACATCCTTGTCAGAAGGGATATATTCTTACAGGGTATCAGGAAATGATAGTTCAGACAATTGGGGATATTCAGCAACAAGAACAATAACAATAGACACGACAGCGCCAACATGCAGCGTCAGCGCAATTGCAGAAAACACAACTTACGGCTACGTCTCAGGAAAGACACTATATTACAGCAACAAATCAACTGGCGGATACAATGTAAGTGTCACAGCAACAGACGCAACAAGCGGGATAAAAGAGGTTGCCTTTTCCTCAACTACAAGCATTGGGGGAACAGATGCAACAAGCGCATACTCCTGGACATATGATTGGAACACCTCTGCCATATACTCACAAAATGCAACAATAACAGCATATGATAATGTTCTTAAGACAGCAACATGCGAATTCACAGTTACAAAAGACATAACTGCGCCATCAGGAGGAAGCGTAAGCTACAATAACACAAATACAAGCAAAACTGCCCACAGAATCAATGTGAGTGAGGGAACTGATTCCGGCTCTGGGCTCGCAACTGCCCAGCTTTACAGGCAGTCAGCAACACTCACAGGAACAACATGCGGCTCATACGGGGCATTCACAGCAATTGGAACCAGCGCAACAGGAAAAACAAGCGTAGATGACTCAGGGCTTTCAAGCGGAAACTGCTACAAATACCTTTACAATGTAACAGACAATGTCCAAAATACAGTTAACTACACCTCGGCAAATGAGATAAAAGTAGATATTAGCCCTCCTGGAATAACTTTTGTATATCCGACAGATGCAAATAACTCAAATGTCACAAGAACTTACACGTTCATAAATATCACCGGAAATGAAACTCTGATTTCAGCAAACCTTGAATGGAACGGGACAAACCAGAGCATGTCTGGCTCTGGAACAAACTGGTACATAAACAAAACATCAATCTCAGACGGAATATATTCATACAAGGTATTTGGAAACGACTCATCTGATAATATAGGAGTATCAGAAATTAGAAGCATAACTATAGATGTAACAAGCCCGACATGCAGTGTAAGCGCAATTGCAGAAAACTCAACATACGGCTACGTCTCAGGAATCACACTGTATTACAGCAATAAATCAACTGGCGGATACAATGTGAGCGTCACAGCAACAGACGCAACAAGCGGAGTGAAAAATGTAACCTTCCCAACAACCACCAGCGCAGGAGGAAACGACAGCTTAACAGCATACTCCTGGACTTATGACTGGGACACCTCTGACACATACTCGCAGAACGCAACAATACAGGCATACGACAACAGCCAGAACAATGGAACATGCGAATTCAACATAACAAAAGACATAACAAGCCCATCGGGAGGAAGCGTAAACTACAACGACACCTTCACTGCACTTACTGTCCACAGAATTAATGTGAGCGAGGGAACTGATTCTGGCTCAGGGCTTTCAACTGCTCAGCTTTACAGGCAGTCAGCAACACTCACAGGAGGAACATGCGGCTCATACGGAAGCTTCAGCGCAGTTGGAAACAGCTCAACAGGAAAAACATATCAAAATGACTCAAATCTTGTGTCAGGAAACTGCTACAAATACGCATACAACGTAACAGACAATGTCCAAAACATTGGAAGCTACACCTCTGCAAATGAGATAAAAGTGGACAGCGGAGTGCCGACATGCACTGTCAACTCAATAACTGAAAACTCAACATATGGTTATGTTTCAGGAAAGACACTGTATTACAGCAACAAATCAACAGGAGGATACAACATAAGCGCATCTGCGACAGATTCTGGAAGCGGAATAAAGAATGTAACATTCCCGGCAACAACAAGTGCAGGAGGAAACGACAGCTTAACACCATACAACTGGACTTACGACTGGGACACCTCTGACACATACTCCCAAAACGCAACAATACAAGCATACTCAAACTCACTCAATAATGTAACATGCGAATTCAACATAACAAAAGACATAACAGCACCATCAGGCGGAAGCATAAGCTACAACAACACAAATACCTCACAAACCGCCCACAGGATTAATGTGAGCGACGGAACTGATTCCGGCTCTGGGCTTGCAACTGCCCAACTCTACCGGCAGGAAGCAACACTCACAGATATAACGTGCGGCTCATACGGGGCATTCACAACAATTGGAAACAGCTCAACAGGAAAAACATATGTTTATGACGCAACGCTTGTGTCAGGAAACTGCTACAAATATTTATTCAATGTTACAGACAATGTCCAAAACACAGTTAACTACACATCAGCAAACGAGATAAGAGTGGATTCAGGCGTTCCTGAAATCAATTTTGTCTATCCAACTGATAATAACAATGCAAACATAAGCCGGCTTTATACTTATATTAACATAACCTCAACTAAATCCCTCTCTTCTGCAAATCTTGAATGGAACGGGACAAATGAGAGCATGTCTGGCTCAGGAACAAACTGGTATAAAAACAAAACATCTCTGCCTCAGGGAGTATATACATACACTGTTTTTGGAACTGACCCTTCAAGCAACACTGGATTTTCAGAAACAAGGACAATTACAATTAACACTCTCAACATAGATTCGTATGAGCTTAATGCAACAATAATCAGTCCAAACGAACATGTAAGATTGAATGCAAGCGCTTCCTGCGAGGGGTGCACAATTGACAGCTTATGGGCTACCTTAAGGTATCCAAACGGCACTACAACCAACTACACCTTATCAAAGCTTTACTCAGCTCAATCCAACTTAAGCACAGACCAGGAAGCAGGAATTCAGAGGTTTAACACTTCTTCAGTTGATGTCAATCACACATATAATTGGACGAGCGCTGATTTGGAAGGCAGTATTGAGCAGTTTAACACTTCATCAACGGCTACTAATAATACTTATAATTGGACGAGTTCAGACCGGGAAGCGGGAACTCAAACATTCAATACAAGCGCATCCGGCTCTACTTCAGCCTGGACACTTATTGGAGGCAAGAACGGAACTGTTGTTGCTAATGCCAATAACCAAATAAATCTGCCGGCAGGAATGCAGGAAGGAGACATAGTTTTAATTGCCGTCGCATGCGATAATTCACTTGCCACAACGGGATTGGTGCCTTTACAGGGATACACAAACATTGTGAACACAACTAATGCAAGTCCAGGCAGACAGATAGCATATAAAGTGATGGGAGCATCTGTTGACTCAACAGTAAACATAACCGCAGGAACATTGAATAGCACATATGTAATTCAGGGCTGGAGGGGTGTGGATACAAGTGTTATTTATGATGTTGCAACACCAGCAGAGGCAACGGGTATTACTCTTGACCCTAACGCTCCCGCAATAACTCCTACTACTAATGGGTCATTGATAGTTATATTTGGTGAGCAGGATGATGATGGTACAACATTAACTTCTCATCCTTCAGGATTCAGCAATGGCGCTTTTAATTCGACTGCACCAGCTTTAACTGCCAATCAGGCATCTGTGATGATGGCTTCAATGGTTTGGCCTTCTACAAATGGAACAGTAGACCCAGCTACCTGGGCAATATCTGGAACTGATGAGTGGAAGGCGACATCAATAGCATTAAGACCTAATACGGGATACACTGCGAGTGCTGAGCAGAACAGCACATTATTTAATTATTCCGATGATGGTACCGCCTCTTATCAGACAGCAACTAAAGCTAATGCAATAGTGACAATTGATAGTTACAATCCTGAAGCGTCAAATACGACTTATGCTAATAATAGCCGTCCTGATATTCAGGTTGCGTTTTATAATGGAACCGCATATGAGTCATATTCTAATTGTAATGTTAACGCTTCAGTTGGAAATGAGGGTTTGAACACTACCGACTGGAACTGCACAATCTCATCTGCAACAACTGGTGTGTTGAACTCCTGGAACAGCAGTGCTAATAGGAAGGTTCAGATTAGGGCGATTAATCTGGACGCTTATGATAATCTGATTTTTGATGAGATTAATGTGTCAGCAGTTTACATAAATGTCAGCGGCTACAACATTACCACTGCGAATGCGGAGCAGAACAGCACAGCAACAGAATACTCAAATGGCGGCAGCGATTATCAAGCTGCAACTGCTGTTAAGGCGATAGTGACAATTGACAGCTATAATCCTACAGCATCAAACACAACTTACGCAAACAATAATCGTCCAGACATCCAAGTGGCATTCTACAACGGAACTGCCTATGGAGCATACTCCAACTGCAATGTTAATGCTTCAATGGGAAATAATGGTTTGAACACAACGGACTGGAACTGCACAATAAGCGCAACAGATGACGCAACAATCGCAGCATGGAACAGCAACACCAACAGAAAGATTCAGATACGGGGAATAAACCTTGACGCTTACAACAGCCTAATTTATGATGAGATAAACGTTTCAGCAGTTTACCTTAACATAAGCGGGTACAATATAACAAGCAATGTATCTGAGCAAAACACAGAATGGGTAGAATATGCTGGAATAGGCGGAATCAACTATACTATAGTCACATCTGTAAGCGCAATAATAACTGTGGACAGCTACAATCCAACAGCATCAAACACAACATATGCAAATAACAACCGCCCTGATTTGGAAGTTGGCTTCTGGAATGGAACGGGTTATGTTAACAGCTCATACTGCACGATAAGCAATTCAATGGGAAATGATGGCTTGAACACAATTGACTGGAACTGCACAGTAACCAGCACAAATTCAGAGATATTAAATGCGTGGGAAGACAGCGCCAAGAGAAAGATTCAGATGCGGGGAATAAACCTTGACGCCTACAACAGAACAATCTATGATGAGATAAATGTCACTTCGCTATTTGCACAAATATCTTATGGCTCTGCAACAACGGATGTATGGTATTTTGATTTCAACAACACTGCCCAACTGGGAAATTACACAATACCTTCAATATACATAAATTCAACAATTGGGATGACAAAGAGAAATGATACAACGCTCCAGTTTGAAGTGACTGGCGGCTACATGAATATCACTCTTGTTCCGCCCACTCCCGATAATCAATCGTGGGTAAATGAAAGCTGGGTTTTTGTAAATGCCACAACAAACATAGCTGCAAGCGCCTGCAATCTCACGTGGAATGCCACCAATTATGCAATGGGCTCATATGACTCAAACACTTGGTATAAGAATATGACGAGTGTTGCGAGCGGGCAGTATGTCTTCAATGTAAGCTGCATAAGCCCGGACAATATATTCAATGTTTCTAAAACAAGCATTGTAAATGTAAACTCTGAGCTGCCTTCCTGCTCAATAAACAGCATTTCAGAAAATTCAGACTACTCATATGTCAGCGGAACAATAGTATATTACAACCCTTCAGGAAATGGAAGCATAAATGCCACAGTAAATGCAGTCAATAGTTTTGTTGGGATTGCAAAAGTTGAATTTAAGCCAGTAAGCACATTTTCGGGATATGGAAATGACACAATAAGCATCTATGCATCACAGGATGTTGGCGCATACAACTTCAGCGCCTCAAGCTCATTTAATGGGCAGGCAAGCATAGTATGCCATGACAATTCCAATAAAACAAACACAACAACCTTCAATTTGAGTTTGGACAATGTTATTCCCACACTCACAATAAACACTCCTGCTGCGCTTTCATGGCAAAAGTCCAATTTCACCATAAATGTCTCAGACTCTGACTCTGAATCTGGATTGAAGCTATGCCAGTACAGGGTTGTGAGCAACGGCTCAGAAACTAGAAACTGGACAGCAAGGGCATGCAACAATGAAAGCTCTGCAACAATATCTGTTGGCACAGCGCAGGACTGCAGGAATGAGGGAACTGGGCAGTGCTTTGTAGATATCAGGACATGGGATAATGTAAACAACAGCAACACCAAGAACAGGACATTCAGCATTGACTGGACAGCTCCTGGAGCGCCTGGAAACCTTACTGATTCCATAGAGGGATGGAGCTTCTCCTCAAACAGGACATTCACTTGGACTGCTTCAGTTGACAATGGAAGCGGAATTTCAACATATTACTTTGCAATAGACAACACTGCGCCCGAAAGCGCAGGAAGGAATTCCTCTGACCTCAACTATACAAATCAAACCCTTTCCTCAGGAAACTACACCCTGTATGTTCTTGCTGTGGACAAGGCAGGAAATGTCGGAGCATATTCAAGCCATGAGTTCCTTATACTCTCAAGCAAGGGGATAATATCAACAACTCCTGGAGCAACTCCATTCTGGACAAACACCAGCAATCCGCTCCTTCACCAAAACACAAGCTGCCTTTGGAACATGCAGTCCGGAGAGGAATGCAATGTCACCTGGGATGTAAATTCAACGGGCGCAATCGGCGGAAGATACCAGTTCTATGTCATATTTGAATCACTCAATTACACAGCGCAGGTTCCTGACAACAACACTAATATCACAAACATTGAGATAAGAAGCAACAATACTGCGCCTCCAAAGGTAAATCTCTCCAGCCCGGCAAATAACAGCGGAATAGTGCATGAGCTGAATACAACATTTGCATGGCAGAATGTTACTGATGAGGACGGGGATTTGGTAAGCTATTACATAGAAGTCAGCAGCTCAAGCGCATTCGGCTCAAAGATAATAGACAACTGGACTACTGAACTAAATTACACTTCAACAATTGAGCTTAACATCAGCAACTCATATTACTGGAGAGTCAGGGCATTTGACGGATTTGACTACGGGAACTACAGCGATATCTGGAACTTCTCAATAGAGCCGTACAGGGAAGTTGACTTGTACATATCAAACACATCCTTCGGCGGATTAAGCATGGGTGAAACAAATGATACAACTGATGATATTCCGTCTCCGCTTAAGATAAGGAATACAGGAAATATAATGGTTAATGTAAGCATAAATGCAACTAACCTTTGGACAAGCGTGGGAAATGGGACTGCAAACTACAGGTTTAAGGCAGATAATGTGACCACCGAGGTGGGAAGCTTTGACTGGGTGAATTCGCAGACAAGCTGGTACAACCTTAACACTGGACTTATATCTGCAATAAGGAATTTAAACTACAGCGACACAATGGATGAGGCGGAGATAGATGTCTATGTGCTTGTCCCAATTACAGAAAGCCCTGGGCTTAAGAACAGCACGATTACTGTAAAGGCGAGCTGAATAAAGAAAAATGAAAGTGAAGGCAAAATGAAAGGAAAAAACAAGAAGGGAATTTTTGGATTTTTTGCATTTCTTCTTTTATTGCCAACGCTTATCATATTAACTGCAGAAAATTCAACTGCTGTGAGAATAGGGATAGGGCCAGCGTACATAAACATTGACTACGAGCCGAAACTTGAAAGAGAATACCAGGCAAGGCTTTATTCTGCTGACGGCGCAGGATTCAACGCATCAATAAGTGTAAGCGGAAAATTGGCAAGATACATAACCCTCAACCAAAGCTTTGTGGAAATAAAGCCTGGTGAAACTGTAGTTCCTTTCACATTTGCGGTAAGGCTTCCTGAAAATATTGAGCCGGGAAACTATGAAAGCGAAATAAGTGCAACAGTGCTGTCAGCAGGTGGTGGAACAGTCAGCACTGCAACTGCTGTTGCGATGCAGGTTTACATGACTGTCCTCTCAGAGAAGTATCTCTCTGTTGAAACTGAGATTTCGGGGGAAAATGAAAAAACAATCACTCTGATTTTTACGAACATTGGGCAGAAAAGAATAGAGAATGCGAGCGCAGAGATAGGGATTTATGAGAATTCCAACCTTATAAAAACGATTCTGGTAAGCACATTTTCAATAGGTGCGTCTGAGAAGAAAACAGTGAAGAAAGGTTACAGTGGAAATCCGGGAAGATACCTTGCAAAGATTATTGTAAGATACGACGGAGAGGAAAAGCTCCTTGCGAAGGGTTTTGAATTGGGAAAGCCTGAAATTAGGATAAAAACAATTGAAATCCCGAATTTTGAGTTTGGAAAGATAAACAGGATAAATGCAAAAGTGGAAAGCAACTGGAATGAAAACATAACTGCAAGCCCGAAGATTGAGATAAGCAAGGCAGGGCATATTATTGCGGGCATTAGGGCAAATCCTGTTACTGTTGAGAAAGAGGCTGAGATTGATTTCTATTGGGATGCGAGCAATGTTCCTGAGGACAGTTATGATGCGAGGCTTGTGCTTAATTATGAAAATGGGATTTCTGAAAAGGAATTCATAATAAATGTGGATAAGAAAAGCGCGTATATTGGAAGCAGGAAAAGCATGATTTCTGCAAATATCCTTTTGGCTGCAGGAATTTTTATTGTATTTGTTTTATTGTTCCTTTTTATTGCAAAAGCTGTTCCGAAAGCAGCTGGAAAAATCAGGGGAAAGGGGAGAGAAAGGCAGATGGAAGCGCTTATTTTAGAATCCGCACGGCTTGCTGAGATGGGGCATGCTGAAAGGGCAGCTGAGATATATTCAGAGATAAGGGAGAGGTATGAAAATCTTCCTGAAGTTGAAAAAAGGATTTTCCGTGAAAGAATCCTGAGGCTTTACCGCTTCATAGAAGAGGAGTTTAAGGGAGGCAGGGGAAAGAAGATAACAATAGAGTAAATAGAATAAATAAAGCGAACAGAGTAAATTGAGATTATTTTAACTGCGCATCAACGGGAATAATTTAAAAATTAACAAATAATCAGATTAAAAAAAAGAATTCTAATAAGGCATTGAGAATATATTTTATTTAAGAATTTAATAAAAAATATTTAATAAAAAAAAATTATTTACTTTACTTGCCTGCCTTTACCTTGATTACCTGCTCAGCCGGCTTCATTTCCTTCCAGGCAAGCTCGAACATTTCCTCTAATGCTGATGCAAAGAAAGGCGAGTTAATCCATATTCCAATATCATATGTCGGATGCACTTCTGCATCATCCATCACCATGAATGTGAGGTCCGCCCCATCAACAATAGTGAATCTTGCCTTGGTTTTTGTGTGCCTGACTTCAACAATCTTGTCAAGCTCCTCAACAGCTGCTGCGCACTGGGGCGTCAATGGGGCTGCAATCCTTATCTTAACCCCTCTTTTTTTGAGCTTCTCAAAAACAGGCTTGAATCCCTCAACCTTTCTCAGGAATCCCTGGGTTGTTGTAATGATTGTAACTGTCTTCTCTGCTCCCATCATGCTTGCCT
The DNA here is from genome assembly GCA_026394965.1 of Candidatus Woesearchaeota archaeon. Classification (NCBI taxonomy): domain Archaea; kingdom Nanobdellati; phylum Candidatus Woesearchaeota; species Candidatus Woesearchaeota archaeon. The sequence continues at coordinate 1,928 of JAPLZQ010000055.1, read as the reverse complement.
CAAGGTGGTTATAGAGATTATGCCTTCCCTTAAGGCTTCCTGAAAGGTCAGTCGGCTCCACAAGCTCAACTCCCTGGGAATGCAATGACTTAAGCTCGTCAAGGACATCTGTCTTCCTTATGTCATCAAGCCTTGTAATCTTAACCTCTGCTTCCCTTTTCATGTGCTTCTTGACGCGCTCGACAACTTCCTCCGGAGGCACGGCGAGGTATTTTATCGGCTTGCCGAATTTCATTATAACAAATCCCTTTTTCTCAAGAGATTCAAGAACATCATAGCTCCTTGACCTTGGAACATTCGCGATGTCAGAAAGCTCGCCTGCAGTTGAAACGCCCCTCGAAAGAAGCGCTGTCCAAATCTTAACTTCGTAAAGGTTTAAGGAGAAATAGAGTCTCAACTTACTGAGAAATTCTTCTTTTACTATCATTTTATAGGCCTCCGTTTTTATTATTCATGAATACTAAAAAATTATAGATAGCCAAAACAAATACTGATTAATATATCTTTCTTTTTTAGTATCCCCCCACAGACTACAATATGTATTTTCAGCAATTCTAATATATAAAGTTTTTCTATTTTGTCACTTTCACGACAGAGAGAATATATAAAGTTTTTTCTTTTAAGGGAGAAAAGGCATTAATTGCTCAAATAAAGTAAAAAAAGTGTAGGGCAGAAATAAGCCGCCTTCTGTCAGACCTCTTGTCGAAAAGTCTGTCCTGACATTCTACTAAGCGTCTAAAAGACTTGCACCGCAGGGGCTCGCCGTTTCACCATTTCCCCAAAAAACGTCTGCAGGTTAATCGCTTCTGTTGCCAGAAGCTTCGCATGCTTCACTCTTTATCTGAGGATGTGCCGTTTCTGAGCGGTTGCCATCGGTTTTCCGATCCTGCTTTCGCAGGCAGCTTTTAATGGTGGGCGGACTTTCCTCAGAGCAATAGCTCCGAAAGCCAGGCATCTGCCCTACATGAGTGAATAATCTGAAATTCTTTAAAAAAGTTTTCTTTTTCGCAACCGACAAGGGACATATTTTTTACTGGTTTACGAGGAAAAACGGAATTTTAAGTTTGCCTGAATAACTACATTAAAATAGAAAAACTTAAAAACGGGCATTACTTAGGATTATAATTGAGTATTTAATCATGTTATTAAAGAATAAAGAGGGTGAAAAATGGAAATTTCCAAGACAACAGTTGCTGTTTTGCTGGTTCTTACAATACTTGTTTCAGTAATAGGCACATGGAACGTTCTTCAGAGCGTCTCAATGGCGAGAGTAGGCAGCAAGGAAAGCGCAAGCACAAATGCAAAGATTTCCCTGACAGTAGAAGAGCCGCCAAAAGAGCTGACTGGTGAAGCAAAAATAATGCTAAATGTTCAGCAACTGAATTAGAATTAGGAAGATAAGGATTGATAATAAAAAAATAAGGAGGAGAGAATATGGACGATATATCGAATAACACTTTGGCAACACTTCTTGTAATTGCAATCATAGTATCAATAGGAGGGACGCTTATAAGCATAAATAAGCTTTCAGGAATGGGTGCGCCTGGATTAACTGGCTTTGCAACAACTGGAAAGGTTAACCTGACTGTCCAGACAACTTCAGGAATAAGCGTTACCCAGGAAATTGACTTTGGAACAGGATATGCAAATGTTGGAACAAACTGCACAATGGAAAGCAATCTCTCAGACGGCTCAAGAGCAGACGCAGACTGCCTGGGAACAAACTGGCCATCAGCAATAGTCGATGCGACAAAAAGGCACATAATGATAAATAACACAGGAAACCAGAACATCAATGTGTCAATAAACGCATCATCTGTTGCAACAAGCTGGATAGGAGCAAACTCAACTGCAGAATACGGAGCGCAAAACGCAAGCCTTTACGAAGGATGCCCAGCAACCAACAGAACCCAATGGACAACACTCAC
>JAPLZQ010000054.1 GCA_026394965.1 Candidatus Woesearchaeota archaeon | reverse complement strand
GCTTGCCAAATGCGCAATAAGCTCTGGCGCAGGAGCAGACACATGCTCAAAAGACGATGACTGCAAAATCAGCCATACGGACTGCTCAGCAGAGCATCAATGCGTGTCAATTCTCGGAATAGGAGCAAACATATGCTCAGCTGACATTGACTGCGCACCAACAACTGAATGCACAGGTGCAGGATATGAGTGCATAGTAAGCACAAACCCGACTCAAACAGGATGCGTAAATGTTTCAGGCAGATACTGCCCGACAAATTATAGGTGCATATACTGCGAGTCAGAAGTGTGCGCAACAGTATGCACAGGAAAAGAGTGCGGGACTTTCAGCGGATGCAACTGCGGAACATGCGCAGGCGGAAAAACATGCGACGCTGCAGGAATATGCCAGACAATTGCAAGTCCAACTCCGACTCCAAGTCCAACTCCTACTTCGAATTATGCTGCTTATGGAACACTTTCTGCTCAGAGCGCGGCTGTTACAGTTGGCGGCAGTATGGTTTTAACTGTTACCGGCTATGATGATGACGGGATAAAGCAGATTATGGTAAAACCGGGAGAAACAGCGTCCTACTCTACTTATGAGTGCACCGGGCTAAAAACATGTTCTCATGTTTTTACTTTCCCTGCATCTACTCCGGGCATTTATACTTGTTATGGATTGATACAAGGAAATTTCTCTGATACAGCAGCTGATGATTGGGCGTATACTGCTCCTCCATCTATTGCAATCACAGTCAGCTCAACAGGCACAACTGTTTCAACAACAACTGCAGGTACAGGTACTTCAACAACTACAAGAAGGTCTACTTCAACAGCTACAGGTACTTCGACAACTACAGTTGCAGGTACTTCATCAACTACAGTTGCAGGTAGTTCAACAACTACAGTTGCAGGAACTACTTCAACTACAACATCATGCCCAACTGATACTGCATGCTCGGGAAGCCAGCCTAGCTGCACAGGTACAGTAACATGCAATTGTGGAACATGGGTGTGTCATCCTTCAGGGTCAACCACAACAGCAACTTATACAGACCTGTGCGAAGGTGTTACATGCAGTTCAGCAAGCTGCCTCTACTGCAGTGGCGGCAATTGCGTAACTTCATGCATATATTTCGGAGAAACATGCGTAGGAGGAACATGCCAGACAACTACTGCGAGTACTACTGCGAGTACTACTACAGTGGGTACTACAACTACTATAGCAAGTCACTGCGATGCTTCTTGCACCGGACCATGTAAAACTTGCGTTAATGGAGGAAGCATTGTTGGATATTACTGTGAGACAAAACCCCTTGCTAGCTGTTCAGAAGCAGCATATGTATGCGCATCTGGTTATCTCTGCCTATGTCAGTGTGCAGGTGTTGGCTGCGGATGTGTTGCTATAGGAAGCACTCCAACGCAGAGCACCACATCAGCAGCAACCAGTACAAGAGCCACTACAATTGCACCTACTACAATTGCAGCAACCAGTACAAGAGCCACTACAGTTGCACCTACTACTATTGCTGCATCTACAACTAGAGCCACCACTAGCTGCAGGTCATGTACTGGATGTAGTGCACCAAACGTTTGTAATTGTGCTGGCCAATGCATTTCGCCGTAATTTTTTTTTAGAATTCTTTTGTAGAAGTAAAAGTATAAATAACTGCAAAGGCAAAAAATTTGGTAAGAATTTTATCTATCTTTTTATAGAAATAGTTTGAGATTAGCAAGTATGTTCTGGTATGCCTCGCAGGGAGTCCAGCACTGCGGGCACCTTCCCGCTCTTATATTCTTAAAAACATCCTCTGCATGCCTTGACCCGAGTATCCTCTTGAGATTGTAATTATTATCCCTCAGTGAGCCAAGTTTGCACCCCATAATCAGGCAGGGATAGACTATTCCAGAAGGGCTTATGAAGCAGGAAAGAGAGGATGCCCTGCAGGAAATGGGAGTCTTTCCTGTCTTAAGGTATTTTTCAACAAGCGAAAGGTATTTTCTTTCCAGCAGAAAAACCGGATTCAGGGATTTTTTCCTGTGCCTAAGGAAATTATTCACCTCAGAGACTGCTTTTTCCCTGTCAAATTCTGCATTGTCATTCCCGTAATAATGCTTTGATGCGTGCATTATGTTTATGTGGAAATCATCATATCTTATTCCGGGAATGAGCTTTTTTACTGCATTAAAAGTATTCTCAAACATTCCTGCATTGTATTCTGAGATGGTGAATCCAAAGAAGACGCTCAGATTCCTGCTCCTTATCTTCCTGAGCCCTGAAAATGTCTTAATCACCTTTTCAAATCCTCCCGGAATTCCCTTTATCTTTTCATGAACCTTTTTTGGTCCGTCAAGGGAAACTGTGATTATTAACTTTTTGGGGTTAAACCTGAGGATTTCTTCTGTTTTTTTTACAATGAGCTCAGGCATAAGCCCGTTTGTGGGGAAGTGCAATATGTAAAGGTTTTTGCATTTCCTTATTATTGCCCCTGCGATTTCGGCAATGTCGTTTCTGAGGAAGATTTCCCCCCCCGTTATGTCTATCCAGTCAAAGTCAGGGTATTCTGAAAAAATTTTTTCTATCTCCCCGAGCGAAAGCTCGTTTTCCGGCTTTTTCTTCCAGATGTTGCAGGTCTTGCATCTGGAGTTGCACCTATAAGTGACTGCAAATGTGAGCTTATATGGAAGCATTTTTGCAGGCAAATTTGATTTAAGGATATTGCCCATAAGGGCAAGCTCTTTATTCATACTCATATCCAAAATATTCCCATATTTATAATTTGGCTTTTTAGAAATTTATGTATATTTTTAAGAAATCCCAAAAATCTCATTTATAATTTAAAACAAATCAGGGATAATATCCATGCTTAATTTTCAACCTGGTAAAGAGTGTATGTCCTGTCCCTTTTTGTTTCCTGTTTGTAGATGCTTAGCGAGTTCTGGTCCTTGAACTGCTTGCAGATTCCTTCCCTATGAAAGGGATCATTTACGCACCAGTAGCCCTCATCAAAAAGGATGCAGTCATACCTGCTCTTAAGCTCCTTCATTGTCTCATTGTCAACAGCCATGTGGGTCTGGATTGATGGAACGCCATTTAAGATAAACAGGGATGTAACATGGGAAACCACAATGCAGTTCTTTATTTCAGGGGCATTTCTGACTATGAAATCATGGTAAAACTGCGATTCCCATGACTCCTCCCCAAAATATGAAATCTTGTCCAGGAAAGGAACTATTGTTATTGCTATTATGCATAAAGTCACTATGAGAACTGCCCCTTCAGATGCTCTTACCCGCTTTTCAATATGGTTTTTCTCAATAAGCCCTTTTATTATCCTGCTTAGAAAGTAGAAGCCTAACCCAGAGAAAATTGCAACTGCAGGATAAAGATTAAGGCTGAACCTGACATCCTGCCCGTAGTTAAAGCTTCCTGCATAGAATGGAATGAAGATGAAAAAGAAGAGCAGGAACCAGGTAAGAAAAGGGAAAACCTTCCTTTTGAAACTAAAAACTCCTGCAATAAGCCCGATTATTGACGCTATTGTGAAAAAAAGAGGGAATCTTGTGTTTTCAAAAAAGAACCCGGAATTCGCTATAATATTGCCCTTTATTGAACCCAGGCTGAACTTTTCCCCGTTGTAGGCGCCCCAGTCCTCATTTCTCATATTAAGCGTGTGCTGGATTGTCGGAAAAATCATAATCAGGAAAATTGAAAGAGCAAAAAGGAACTTCCTGCTTGTTATAGTTTTAGCTAAGTCATTGTCTAAAGCAATAAAGAACACTGCAGCAACAGGAGCCATGAGAAGGGATTCAGGCCTTATCTGGCTTGCATAGGAAAGCGCAAGGAAGAAGGCAAATGCAAGGCAAGCGCTTTTCTTTTTAATGTATAATAACAGCATAAGTATTGCCAGTGACGAGAAAAATAAAAATATTATGTCGAGCGATTGTGTTGCGCTCCAAAGTATATGAATGGGAATTAGGGAGAAGGCAAGGGCGGAATATAATGCAATATCCTCCTTTTTGAAAAGCAGGTAAGATATAAGGAAAATTATCAAAATTCCGATTATTGAAGTTGCTACGGATACAGCAAAAGCCACTTTTTCAGAAACCCCGAAAATCATGAAGAATATTGAATAGAAAGCAGGGCTTCCGTAAGGCTGCTTGTTGTATATGCAGGAAAAGCATTCCTTAGGCGTGCCATAATCGCAGACGCACGACTTTCCCTGCGTGGCTATGTTCTGGGCAATATTGAGGTATATGTCCTCATCATAATAAATACGGTGGTCATGGGGAGCAACAAATACGCGTATGCACAGCGCAAGAATCAGTATTATTCCAATGATAAGCCAGGTTTTCCTTTCAATTTTTCTGAAGGAGCCCGAAATGTCCTTTCTGGAAAGCCATAAAAAGAGCGCAAGAAGCATCAGGTTTGCTATTAGGAAAACAGGATAAATTCCATCTTGAAGAGGCTTCTCATCTATCCTTAGGCGAAGGCAGATAAAGAGGCTTAATAGCAAAATTGCTGCTGTTGGCAGAACCATTAAAATTTTTTTCCATTTCATATTTAATCACTGCTTTGCCAGGAAATTCCCTATTGCAAGATAACCTGCTTTTGTTGTTTTGAATGAGCTTATTGCATCTTTTGGCGTCATAACAATAGGGAAGCCGTGTATGTTAAAAGATGTATTGAGTATTATGCCATCGCCGGTGTTCTTTTTCACCTGCTCTATCATCCTTCTGTAAAGCTGATTCTCTGCACCCAGCATCTGGGGCCTTACAGAATTATCCACATTCATTACTGCTTCAAGCCCTTTTCTGGCATTTTCCCTTGTCATGTAACCCATTGTCATGAATCTGTCAAATCTTCCAACATCCTTGAAAAATTTGTGCGCTTCCTCCTCCAATACAGAGGGGCAGAATGGCTGGAACCAATCCCTCCTCTTAAGCATTATGTTAAGGGTGTCCTTTACATCTTTCTTGGATGCGCTTGCAACAATGCTTCTGTTCCCAAGAGCCCTTGGGCCGTATTCCATCCTTCCCTGGAACCACATCACAATCTTGTCATTTGAGATGAGGTCTCCAACCTCTTTTTCAATTCCATCCCTCTTTGAATATTTAACCTTGCCCGCCTTAAGCTCGCTTTCTATTTCCTCATCAGAATATTCTGTGCCAAAATATATGCTGCTAAAATCATATCTGGAAACGCTGTTCAGCTCGAAATTAACCTGCATTGCAGCGCCCAGCGCAAGCCCGCCGTCACCCATGTGAGGAAAAACAAACCAGTCCTTAAGCCCG
>JAPLZQ010000053.1 GCA_026394965.1 Candidatus Woesearchaeota archaeon | reverse complement strand
AAGAGGTAATGGCTGCAGGCGCAATGGGAATTGAGATAATGCTTTCAGGAAAGATTCCGAGCAGCAGGGCAAAATCGTGGAGGGTATACGACGGCTACCTCAAGAAAGCCGGAGACATCTCAATAGAGAATGTCAAAAGAGCCATGAACAAGGCTGAACTCAAGACAGGAACTGTCGGAATAAAAGTAAGCATAATGCCCCCAGATGTAAAGATACCGGACAACATGAAGCTCATAGAAGAGATTGATGAAAAGACCATAACTGAGACAAAGGAAGGAAAGAATGTCGAAGAGAAAAAGGAAATAAAAGTCACAGAAGGGAGCGAAGACAATAAGTCTGAGAAAAAGCAGAAGAAGGCACCCAGGAAAAAGGAAGAGAAGAAAGAGTAATCACTTTTAAGACGAGGATAAAATGGCGCTCAAAACAAAGGAAATCATGGCAATGGAAAAGTCAGATATAGAGGCTAAAATCCTGGAACTCCGGAGAGAGCTGATAAAGCTCAACGCCCAGGTGCACACGGGAACAGTCCCGAAGAATCCGGGGCAGATAAAAGCCATGAAAAAGACAATCGCAAGGATGCTGACAATAATCAATGCGCAAAAAAACGCAAAAACTTTACAAACCAAGGAGGAAAGTAAAAAGGCATGAACATATGTCCAGTCTGCGGCCTGCCTAAAGAGCTCTGCGTCTGCGAGACAATCGCAAAAGAGACCCAGAGAATAAAGGTCTGCCTCGAAAACAAAAAGTTCGGCAAGAACTACACTGTAATAAGCGGGATTGATGAGAAGGAGATTGACATCAAAAAGCTCATCAAGAAGCTGAAAACAGAGCTTGCGTGCGGCGGAACAGTCAAAGACGCAAGGATAGAGCTTCAGGGCGACCATCGGCACAAGGTCAGGGATGTCCTGAAGGAGTTTGGCTTTCCCGAATCAAGGATAGAAGTCAGATAAGAAAAATGGGAGACGCGCTTAAAACCGAGCTCATAGGAAGGGAAATAACAGTTGAGAGCGCAAAAAACAAATCTCTCATTGGGATTTTCGGGAAAGTCACAGACGAAACAAAAAATATGCTTTTCATAGAAACTCCAAAGGGCGAAAAGAAGATAATCAAGAGCGAATGCATCATCGCATTTGAATTTGAGGGAAAAAAGGCAACGATTGACGGAAAAGACATCGCAAAAAAAGCAGAGGAAAGAATTTCAATAAAGAAAAAGTGATCCTTTCAAAATTCCAAGAAGGCAATAATCATGGATAACAAGACAAGAAACATCGGAATCGACGTGAAAGCTCCAGAGAAGGAGTGCAATGACAGACACTGCCCTTTCCACGGAGAGATAAAGCTCCACGGAAGGATATTCAAGGGGACAGTCCTTTCCAGCAAGGCGCAGAAGACAGTCACAGTCAGGATAAAGAGGCTTACATACATCACAAAGTATGAGAGATACGGAAAGAAAGAGACAAGGATTTACGCTCACAACCCCGAATGCATAGATGCAAAGAAGGGCGATCTCGTAAAGATAATGGAAACGAGGCCCATCAGCAAGATAAAGAACTTTGTCGTTGTTGAAAAAATAGGGCACGAGATAGAAGAGGACATCAAGGCAGTTGAGGCAGAGGAAGAGGCAGAGAAAGCAAAGCGCCAAGCGGGGAAAGAGTCCAGTTTGAGGACAATGCAGCAGTCGTCCTTAAGGATGACAAGGGAAACCCAAAAGGCACAATCTTCAAGGGTGCAATCGCAAAGGAAGTGTGCGAGAGATGGCCGGCTGTAGCAAAGATAGCCAACATAATTGTATAATCACAAAAAAACAAGGGAAAAAAACATGAGATCAAAATTTTCAGCTAACTGGAATTCAAGCATAAAGGCAAGAAAACAGAGGAAGTTCAGGCATAATGCGCCACTTCACATAAAGAGAAGGTTCCTCTCATCCCCGCTCTCAAAAGAGCTCAGGAAAAAATACGGCAAGAGAAACATAATTGTAAGAAAGGGCGACAAAGTCAAGATAACAAGGGGAAAGTTCAATGAAAAAAACGGCTCTGTCGAAGAAGTCAGCATAAGAAAATCAAGGATATATGTTACCGGAGCAGAATTCACAAAGAAGGACGGCACAAAGGCAAGGGTTGCACTTGACGCCTCAAAGGTAATGATAACCGAGCTTAACCTCAGCGACAAGAAGAGGAAAGAGATATTGGAGAGAAAAAATGAGTAAGCGACTTAAAAGGCTCGCCATGCCTAACACATGGCCCCTAAGCAGGAAAGGCTCAAAGTATGTAACAATCCCAAATCCAGGACCCCACTCAATGAAAAGGGGGCTTGCACTCAACTCAATAATAACTGAAGTGCTGAATTGGGCGAATACTGCAAAAGAGGCAAAGACAGTTCTTAATTCCGGCTACATTTCAATCGACGGAAAAGTGAGAAAAGACCCCAAATTCTCAGCCGGGCTGATGGATGTAATGAAGAACAACAAAACCGGGGAGATATACCGTGTTCTTCTCAACAAAAAAGGGAAGATTTGCCTTTCACCAATATCAGAAAATGAGGCTTCAATAAAGCCGTGCAAGATAATAAGGAAGCAGATGTTTTCGGGGAACAGGATACAGATAACACTGCACGACGGAAAAAACATCCTCACTGACAAGAAGGATTACAACGTCGGAGACACCCTGATAATCAAAATTCCAGAAGTCCAGATAATGAAGCACCTGAAGATTGAGAAAAACTCATTCGTGATGATAACCGAGGGAAAGCACACAGGCGACTATGGGATAATACAGGTTATAGTCGGAGAGCAGTCAATAGAGCCGACAAAGATAATCCTTAAGACAAATGACAAGGAATACGAGACCTTGAAGGAATATGCATTTGTAATAGGCGAAGGAAAAAACTCGGAAATAGCAATTAAGCAGGAATAAAAATCACAATAAGGAATTAAAAATGGCAAATACCATGAAAAACATAAGGATAGAGAAGGTAACCCTCAACATCGGAGCCGGAAAAAGCCCCGAAAAGCTGGAGAAGGGAATAAAGCTCATGGCTCAGATATCGGGAAAGAAGCCGATAAAGACAATAACAAACAAGAGAATCCCGACATGGGGACTCAGGCCAAAGCTCCCTATAGGATGCAAGGTAACCCTCAGGAAAAAATACGCAGTTGAAATGCTCAAACGACTGGTTGACGGCGTGGACAAGCAGCTGAAGAAAAGCCAGTTCGACAATGAGGGAAATGTATCTTTCGGAATAAGAGAATACATCAATGTGCCAGGAGCAAAATACGACCCTGAAATCGGGATAATGGGATTCCAGACATGCATCACTCTTGAAAGAAGCGGCTTTCGGATAAAAAAGAGAAAGCTGTGCAAGAAAAGGCTTCCAAAGCAGCACAAGATATCCCAGGCTGAAGCAATGGAGTTCATGGAGAAGAATTACGGAGTCAAGATAAATTAAATTCCTAAGGAGGAATAATAATGACAGTAGGATACTATAAGAAGATTTTGAAGCAGCTCAAGGGAAAGCCTGTTAAAAAGGCAAGATTCCTGAAAATGAGCGCCCCAAAGGTCAGGGAGCACGGGCTCTCAACAAAAAAGTGCGAGAGATGCGGAAGGACAGGAGCGCACATCAGTAAATACGGGCTCAACATATGTAGATTCTGCTTCAGGGAAATCGCAACAAAAATAGGCTTCAAGAAATACAATTAAAATGATTTTCAGGTGGAAAAAAAATGCTGAATGATACCGTGGCAAATCTGCTTTCAAAGATGCTTAGCTATGAGAAGGCGGGAAAAAAGGAATGCACAGTAAAGCCGATATCCAAGGTTGGAAAGAGAGTGCTTCAGATATTCAAGGACAACAACTACATTGAGGACTTCAATGAAGTTGCTGATTTAAGGGGAAGTTATGTAATAATCAAGCTGAACGGCAACATAAATGCCTGCAATGCAATAAAGCCGAGGTTTTCAGTAACCCTGGGCACATATGAAAAGTTTGAGAAAAGATTCCTTCCTGCAAGGGAATTCGGAATACTCATAATCTCAACCAATAAGGGAATAAAGACTCACGAAGAAGCAAAGAAGGAGAAGCTTGGCGGAAAGCTTATTGCATACTGCTACTAAATCCAGATTCAACGGAGCTTTTTAAAATGGAAAACACGGAAGCGAAAAAGGAAAAGAAGAAGGGAATCACAGAAAAAATTGAAGTTCCTGAAAAGGTAGAAGTAAGAATAGAAAACGGGACATTTTTTGTTAAGGGCCCAAAGGGGGAAACAAGCAAGATTCTTTCAAGCCCGAGGGTTCAGATAAAAAAGGAAGGGAACAGCATAATCATACACTCAGAAAAGGAATCAAAGCGCGACAAGACCATGGTTTACAGCTTTGTATCCCACATTAAAAATCTCTTTTTAGGAGTCCAGGAACTCTACATATACAAGCTCAGGGTGTGCTCAAGCCACTTCCCAATAAAGGCGGCTGTATCGGGAAAGGATTTTGTGATAAGCAATTTCCTCGGAGAAAGAAAGGCAAGGAAAACACCGTTATACCCGGAAGTTAAGGTAACCGTTGACGGAAACACCATAATTGTCGAGGGAGTTAACAAGGAAAAGGTAAGCCAGCAGGCAGCAAACATAGAGCGCATCTGCTTCATAAAAAACAGGGACAGAAGGGTTTTCCAGGACGGCGCATACATATTCGAAAAAGCCGGAAAGAGCATAATGTAAGGCAAATTAAATCACAATCAAAGGAAACAAAATGGCAGCGGCAAAAAACAACACGAACAGGAAAAAAATCCAACTCGCCCTGAGAGAGGCGCAGAAGAGGAAAAGGCCAGCATTCACCAGGCACAAAGCCCACAAGAAAATCAGGCTTCACAATCACTGGAGATACCCGGAGGGAATACACAACAAGCTCAGGCACAACAAAGCCGGGTACGGAAAAATGGTCAATCCCGGATACAGGAGCCCGGCAGAAGTAAGGGGGCTGCACAAATCCGGGCTTGAAATGATAATTGTGTGCAATGCAAAAGAGCTTGAAAAAATAAAAAAGGAAGAGCAGGGCATAATCATATCCTCATCAGTCGGGATGAGAAAAAGGCTTGCAATAATTGATGCTGCCAAGAAGGCAGGGATATCAATACTCAACCTTGACGGAGACAAATACGCTGAAAAGGCAAGAAAGATATCTGAAGAAAAGAAAGCCGAAGAGAAAAAGCGCGAAGCGAAAAAAACTGAAGAGAAAAAGGAAGCTCCAAAACAGGAAAAGAAAGAAACAGAAGAAGAAATCTCCCCTGAAGACAAGAAGGAAAAGGAGAGAAGGGAAATAGAGAAAGAGCTTATCTCAAGAAATTAATGATAAAAAATCAAAAAGTGATATAAATGGACCTGAAAGTGCAGAAAAGAATCGCGGCAGAAATCCTTAAGCGCTCTCCAAAGAGAGTCTGGTTTGACAGCGAAAGGCTTGATGAAATAAAGGAAGCAATAACAAAGGGAGACATAAGGGCTCTCATCTCTTCAGGCGCCATAGTGAAAAAGCAGGCGAAAGGGGTTTCCAGGGGAAGGGCAAGAGCAATACTGTCCCAGAAAAGAAAGGGAAGGCAAAGAAACAAGGGCTCTGTCAAGGGAAGGTTTACAGCAAGACTTCCTGGAAAGAAGGCCTGGATGAACAAGGTAAGGCTCCAAAGAGAACTCCTCAAGGAGCTCAAGGAAAACGGAGCAATAGACAGGAAGACATTCAGGGAATTATACTTAAAGTCAAAGGGCGGACTTTTCAGAAGCAAGAGGCACATGAAGCTCTTCATAGAAGAGCATGCTCTCGCACTTAAGCCGGAAGCCAAAAGGGCTGCACCTATTGAGCAGAAAAAAACCGGGCAGTAAAAAAGGATAATTGCCGTATCAACAAGGGATAATCAAGATGAGAAACACCAAAAGAACAATGGAATTCAGAAGGAAGAGGGAAGGGAAGACAAATTACCCAAAGAGGCTTAAGCTTCTCTCATCAGGAAAGCCAAGGCTCGTTGTAAGAAAAACCCTGAAAAACATTCATGTCCAGCTTGTAAGCTACTCTCCTAAGGGAGATGTCATAATCTGCTCTGCTGATTCAAGAGAGCTTTTGAAATACGGATGGAGCTTAAACCGGGGAAACATAAGCGCAGCATACCTGACAGGACTTCTCCTCGGAATAAAGGCAAAGGGAAAAATCAAGGAGGCAGTGCTTGACATTGGGCTGCAGGAATCAGTAGGCGGCTCAAGGATTTACTCAGCACTCAAGGGAGCGCTTGATGCAGGAATGTCAATAAACCATTCAGAAGAAATACTTCCAGACGAAAAGAGAATAAGCGGCGCTCATATAAGCGCATACGCAGCAAAGCTCAAGAAGGAAGACCCTGAGAAATTCAAGAGATTCTTCTCATCATATGAAAAAAGCGTCCCTGACCTGAAAATTGAAAATGTTTTTCAGAAGGCAAAGGAAGCAATAATGAAGGGAGCAGTTTCTGCATCAAAGGCAGATGCTAAAAAACAGGTCAAGTCAAAATAAAAACTGAATAATACTTTTTTGGAGTGAATAAAATGGCTAAGGAAGGCACAGAAAACAAGGAAAAGAAGGCAAGAAAGAAGCCTGCAAAAAAGGAAGAAACAGAAGAGAAAAAGATGGAACCGGAAGTCATAAAGACAGAAGAAACGCCGCTCGTGGTAGTGCCTGAAGAAGAAACAGCCGAGATTCTTGAAAAAAAGGAATTCATAAAGGACTCATGGAGCCCAAAAACAGGGCTAGGAAGAAAAGTCAAAAACGGCGAAATCACAGACATAGATTATATTCTTGACAGAGGAATGAAAATACTTGAACCTGAAATAGTTGATGCGCTCCTCCCCAACCTGAAGATGGACCTTATAATGGTGGGGCAGGCAAAGGGAAAATTCGGAGGCGGACAGAGAAGGGTTTTCAAGCAGACGCAGAAAAAAACTCCCGAAGGCAACAAGCCTCATTTCGGCGCATATGTCGTTGTAGGAAACGAAGACGGATATGTCGGAGTTGGATACGGAAAGGCAAAGGAAACTGTCCCCGCAAGGGAAAAAGCCATAAGGAACGCAAAGCTTTCAGTCATGAAAGTAAGAAGGGGATGCGGCTCATGGCAGTGCGGATGCGGAAATTACCACAGCATTCCGTTTGCAGTAGAGGGAAGATGCGGCTCTGTAAGAATCAAGCTCATACCTGCGCCCAAAGGAAAGGGGCTGTGCGTAACAAGAGAGTGCCAGAAGATTCTTGCGCTCGCAGGAATAAAAGATGTCTGGTCAAAGATGATTGGACAGGGAAGAAGCACAATAAACCTTGTAAACGCATCAATGGCAGCGCTTCATAATCTAACAGCCATGAAGACAGGCTCAATGGCGTCAAACAGAAACAAATTCATAGAAGGCAAGATAAAGGGCGAAGAAAAACCATCTGCTGAAATTAATGCCGGGGAAGGGGAAGAACAATGAGCAAGATTGCAGTCATAAGGATAAGAGGGTGCGTAAGAAGCATGCAGCAAACAATAGACACTCTTAACATGCTCGGGCTCCAGAGAAAAAACAGCATGATAATATTTGAAAAGAACGACTCAACCATGGGAATGGTGAAAAAGGTAAAGGACTTTGTAACTTACGGCGAGATAGACGATGCCCTTGCAAAGTCAATAGCAGAAAAGAGGCCTGAGCAGAATGAAAAGGGATTCTACCGGCTCAACCCGCCAAGGGGCGGATTTGAAAGAAAAGGGATAAAGACAGGATACTCAATCGGCGGAGCTCTCGGATACAGGGGAGCAGATATGGCTAAGCTGATAAAGAGGATGCTTTAAGGCACGCGGTGAATCATAATGACCACAAACAGAAGAAAGAAGAACTCAAGGCAGAGAGGCTCAGGCTCACACGGATGGGGCTCAAAGAAGAGCCACCGGGCGAGCGGAAGAAGGGGAGGGGCAGGATTTTCAGGAACCGGAAAGAGAGGAGACGCAATGAAGCCCTCAATCTGGAAAGACAAGGATTTCTTCGGAAAGCACGGATTCACAAGGCACCCTTACATATGCCACATAAAGCCGATAAACATAAAATTCATAGAAGAAAGCCTTGAAAGGCTTCTTTCAGAAAAGAAGATTGAGAAGAACGGCGACAAGTATCACATTAATCTCGAAAGCCTGGGCTTCAACAAGCTGCTTTCAGAAGGCGCAGCAAAGCACAAATTTGTGATTACCTGCGAAATGTCAAGCGAGAAGGCTGCTGAGAAGATAAAGAAGGCGGGGGGAGAAATCCTCATGCCTGCCGCTTTTTTGAAGAAAAAGCTTATGGCAAAGAGCGCAAAAACAGGGGCGCCAAAGAAAAAAGAAGAGGCAGGACCAGATTCAGAAGATGAAGAAGAATTTGAAGAAAAGGAAGAGTGAGCTAAAAAAATGGTCAGCCAAAAATTAGTAGATCTGTTCTCAAACCTGCCGGAAGTAAGCGCTCCAACGCAGAAAAAACTGCAATTCTCAGAACGCCTCAAGTGGACTCTTGTAATGCTTGTGGCATTCTTCATTCTCGGAATGATTCCCCTCTTCGGGCTCGGCAACAACGCCCTCCAGCAGTTTGAATACCTTTCAATAATCCTTGGAGCAGAATTCGGCTCACTGGTAAGCCTTGGAATAGGCCCAATTGTCACAGCATCAATTGTGCTTCAGCTCCTCACAGGAGCAGGCATAATGAAGCTTGACCTGCCAAAGGATGAAAACAGAAAAGTCTTTCAGGGGCTCCAAAAAGTCCTTTCAATCGCGTTCATAATATTTGAGGCGGCAATCTATGTTTACATGGGGGGACTCTCGCCGATTGAGGGAAGCTCATTCGGGATAATGAGGCTCGCGCTGGTTTTCCAGCTCTTCCTCGGCGGAATGCTTATCCTATTTATGGATGAGGTAACAAGCAAGTGGGGATTCGGCTCGGGAATATCCCTCTTTATCGCAGCGCAGGTTGCAAAGAGCCTTTTCATAACTGCATTCTCCCCATTAAAAAGCCCGACAAACCCTGAGGTTTATGTCGGAGCAATCCCGACACTTTTCAAGAGCCTCGCAATAGGGGACCCGACAACAGCAATGCTTATGCTTGCTGCAGTTGTCTTTACAATTATTGTGTTTGTAATAGCAGTTTACGTTCAGGCAATGAAGGTTGAGATTCCCCTTTCATTCGGAAGAGTGAGAGGTTATGGAATAAGATGGCCATTAAATTTCATTTACACAAGCAATATTCCGGTAATACTCGTTGCTGCACTGCTTGCAAATGTCCAGCTTTTCGCAAGGCTCTTCCAGAACTGGGGAAAGCCCATTCTCGGAACCTTTGTCGGAAATTCACCCTCAACAGGGCTTGTTGCGTGGCTGAATGCGCCAAACCTAGTGGGAAAGATGATAACGGGAAGCATAACCGGGCTTGACCTTGCGCATTCGCTGGTATACATACTTTTCATGATTGGCGGAGCTGTGCTGTTCTCAATATTCTGGGTGCAGACATCCGGAATGGACTCAGCAAGCCAGGCAAAGCAGATAATGTCATCGGGGCTGCAAATACCCGGATTCAGAAGGGATGAAAGAGTGCTTGAAAGGGTGCTTGACAGGTACATAATGCCTCTCACAATAATGGGCGCCATAGTTGTCGGATTCCTCTCTGCAATGGCAGATCTTTCCGGAGCGCTATCAAGAGGGACAGGAATTCTTCTTGCAGTGATGATAATATACCAGTTGTATGAGAAAATAGCAAAGGAGCATGCAATGGACATGAATCCCATGCTCAGGAAATTCATAAAGGGATAAAAAAACAGTTTTTGACTTTTTTATCTTCTTAAAACAGGGACAAAAAAATGATAACTGCAAATGCAATATTGGACCCGGTATTCATGCCTATCCTTAAGATAAGCCCCCTTCTTGCAATAGCCGCAATATCCTTTTTGATCACACTGATAATAACATTCATCTACAAGTGGACTACAAACCAGAAGCTCATGAAAGAGCTGAAAGACAAGCTCGGGAGCTACCAGCAGCAGATGAAGGAAGCAAAAAACGACCAGAAAAAGCTCATGCAGATGAATGCAGAAGTCATGAAGATAAACGGCGACTACATGAAATATTCCCTGAAATCCACCCTGATAAGTTGGATTCCGATACTCATCATATTTGCGTGGATGTCCTCAAACCTTGCATATTATCCAATAGCGCCGGGGCAGGAGTTCAACCTCACTGTAAAATTCGCTCCGGGAACAACAGGGAACATGTCAATAAGCGCAACACCCAATCTTTTGATAGCAGGCGAAACCACAAGACAGATAGAGAACAGCATGGTGCAGTGGACTGTCTTGGGAACAGAGGGGGATTACACAATTGACCTTGACTTTGAAAACAGCACATACCAGAAAAAAGTCAAGATAACAACGGGAACCAAATACGAGGCGCCAGTTGAGAGAGGAACAGGCAAAATAAAGTCAATTGAGGTAGGCAATAAGCCCATTGTTGCAGTGAACATATTCGGGCTGAAGCTCGGATGGTTCTGGACATACTTCATCCTCGCAATATTCTTCAACAGCATGCTGAGGAAACTGCTTAAGATTTATTAAAATCAGGGCGCAATAATCAAAAATTTTTTAAATAGAGCATAAACTTCGGAGTTAAAATGACACAACCAAGATTCAGGGCAAGGACATTCAGGAGAGTATTTAGAAAGGCTCCTGGCGGAAGAATATTGCTTCACCATGAGAAAAGGAAGAACAGCGGCGGAAAGTGCGCAATGTGCGGCGCAAGCCTCAACAGGGCAAAGACAACAGCAGCCGCAATGAAGAAGCTTCCAAAGACAGCAAAGAGGGCTGAAAGGCCTTATTCAAACCTCTGCCCGAAATGCATGAGGGAAGTGCTCAAGGAAAAAGCCAGGCAGGTTTCAAAATAGGTTTTTACTTTTAATAATTTATAATAAATAAACAAAAAAACAATTAAAGAAATATCTCTTTTAATCAAATGTGAAGGCTTCCGGCGACAGAAGCAGGGATGAGATTAGGAAGAGGTTAAAAGGGCTATTTCTTAAAGAACAGGGTGGTTAACCATGATGGAAATAGGACAGGTATGCATGAAAATAGCAGGAAGAGACGCAGGAAGAATCTGCGCAGTAATAGACAATGTGAATGAGAGCTTTGTCATCATAGACGGGGCAACAAGAAGGAAGAAGTGCAATGTAAGGCACCTTGAGCCAATCCCAAAAAAGATAAGCATAGTGAAAAATGACACTCATGCAAATGTTGCTGGCGCGCTTAGAAGCCTTGGATTTGAATTCGCAGAATTTTCAAGCAGCAAGAACGAGCATCCCAAGGCAAAGCCATTAAAGAAAAGAGCCGGCGCTTCAAGAGAAAGAAAGGCAGAAGAGAAAAAAGAAGAGAAGAAAGAGCCAAAAAAGGAAGCCCCGAAGAAAGAAAGCGCAACGCAGCCAAAGAAAAAGGCAGAATAAGCTGTTTTTCCTGATTAATTTTTTATTTTATTAATCTAAAATTATTAAAATTAGGGTATTATAATTATTCTATTGATTTATTTT
>JAPLZQ010000052.1 GCA_026394965.1 Candidatus Woesearchaeota archaeon | reverse complement strand
AAGGGATAATATCCTCTCTTCTATCTTTGCGATTTCCTTTTTGTGATTATCAATCTTAGTTGAATTGGTTGCAAGAGTTACCTTAAGCCCCTCAACTTCCTTGTTGACAGAAAGCTCATCCTTCTCCCCCTTTTCCTCGATTTCCCTTGTTATTTTTTCAACAAGCTTTTTCCTTTCATCAATTTCAGATTTTATCCCGACAACCTGCTTTTTGAATTCTTCTATTTCTCCGTTCATCTCAGCAGTTCTTTTTTCAATTCTTTCAATGTCCTTCTGCTTCTTTTTAATCTGGAAATCAAAGTATGTTGCCTTGTTCTGGTCAATCTTGTCCTTCATCTCCTTGTATTTTAGCGCCTGGTCCCTGTCATTTTTCAGCTCCTTCAGGTTGGCTTCCCTCTCTGCAAGGACTATTTCCGCCTCTCTCAGGCGCTCCTCAACCCTTCCAAGCTCAGACATGGCTTTCTCTTTCTTGTCCTCATAAACAGAAATCCCCGCAATCTCCTCAACAACCTGCCTCCTTTCAGAAGAGCTCATCTCTATCAGATGGTCAACATCGCCCTGAAGAACTATATTATACCCGTCCGGGTCAATTCTTGCTGAGGAAAGAAGCTCTATCAGCTGCTGGAGGGTTGCCCTTCCGTCGTTTATCCTGTAAACGCTCTGCCCGTTCTGCTTTGCAATTCTTGTAATCTTAATCTCTTTTTCCGGAAGGGGAAATGTTTTGTCGGCATTGTCAAAGAATATTGAAACCTCTGCCTTGCTTGACGGATTCTTGATTTTTCCGCCATTATAGATGAGGTTTGCGGTTTTCTCAGCCCTCAGGCTCTTTGTGGAGCGCCTCCCAAGAACAAAGCACAGCGCATCAAGAACATTGGACTTGCCTGAGCCATTTGGACCAACTACAACATTGAATTTATCATCAAAAAGAAGCTCTGTCCTCTTTGCAAATGACTTGAACCCTTCCATAACAAGCTTGTTTATCCTTGTCATATCAGCACTCTTTCATTTAATTAAGCGAAATTTTCCTGAATTAACTGCCTTATTTCCTTTTGTATTTAATAATTTTCAGTTTTTCTGAATCTGCACTGATATTTATAGGTTTTGGTATGGGAAAAGCAGTAAAAATTACCTGCTGGAGACAACAGCCATTAATGCTTTAAGCAAGTTTTATATATCTCCAGCCCTTAAAAATATCATATATACACATTGCGCAATATTAAATAAAAAAAATGAGGTGTAAAATGGCTTCTAAGAAGAGTTCTAAAAAGAAAGTTCAAAGCAAGCACATTAAATGCTGCCTTGGGAACAAGGCAAAATTAATCGTTCTTATTGCCCTTATTGCAGTTGCAGCGTTTATTTTTCTCTGGATGATTAATGAAATAACCGGGTGGGCAGTTACAACATGCACAGATTCTGACAACGGAAGGAATTATCTGGTTATGGGAACAACAAAATCCGGAAAATCAGTATTCACAGACTACTGCTCGGGAAACACCCTTTATGAGGGATACTGCTCAAGGAACAAGATTGCAAGGATAACATACACCTGCGGAGCAGGATACCAGTGCCTTAGCGGGGCATGCCAAATCCCGCCAACAGCGACACCTGCGCCATCACCTGCAGCATGAACTGACTCAGACAGAGGGCAGGAACTTTACAATAAAGGAACAGCAGCAGATGCCTTGCACAGCTATACTGATTCCTGCGGAACAGGAAATTTGATAGGTGTGCTCTATGAAGGATACTGCTACAATAATATCGCATACCAGATGACATTCAACTGCCAGTATGGGTGCAGTAACAGAGAATGCATTTGCCCGGCAGGACAGGTATGCGTTACTCCTTAAGAAAAATCAATTTTTTATTTTTTTATTGAATTTTATTAATGGCAAATTCAAAAAATTCTTCATTAGTCTTTATGAAAATATTTATATATTAGTATACTCTTTAATTCATAGATGTCAAGCAAGCGCGCAGAGATGCAGTCCCAGATATTCATATATATAACAACAGCACTGATAATCGGATTAACAATTCTTTTCGGCTATAAGGCAATAAGCACCATGCGGGAAGGGGGAAGCAAGGCTGAAGTTCTCCAATTCAAGAAAGCAATTGCAAATGAGATAAACTCTCTTTCATACGGGGAGAGCAAGGAATACCTTGTGCAGGTTCCGAGCGGATATGAAGCGTGCTTTGTTAATTTACTTGACATTGACTCCCCTGACATTGACACGAGCAGTTTTCTGCAGGAGAGCGCAGGGACCACTGGAAAAAACATCTTTCTTGTGACAATTGAAACTGGTGTTGCAGAGCCGATAGCAACAACAAAAGAGATTCTTGCTGAATCAACATTCTGCATGAAATCACCTGGAAGAATCATAATTGAGAATATGGGAAAAGAAATTATTGTTACTAAAAAATGAGGTGGACTGATATGAATTCAATAAAATCAAGAAAGGCAGCAGCGATAGAGGGAACTCTTCTCATTGCACTTGTTTTTCTCCTGGGATTTTTCACATTTGCAGACAGCTACAACAAGGAATCAATAACAGGTGCAGCTGTTTCAGAACTTCAAACAGCAGAACTCTCCCCGAAAAAGGACACTTTTGTATACGAACTCCAGCCCACTCTCTCAAAAGACGGCAGGCTTGACCTGCATATCGGAAACTACAAGGGAAAAATAAGGAGCATGATGTTCTTTGACACAAGAGCATATTCAGGAAAGGAAATCACAAAAATTGAGCTGAAGGTATATTCTTACAAGACAATACCGCAGGAAAGTAGCAGCGAAAAAATTATTGTAAACGCCCATTACATAACAACCCAATGGACAAGCGCAGTATGGAAAAACCAGCCAACTTCAGAGGCAGTTGTTATAGCGAGCGCAGAAGTTGGTGCTCCTGGATGGTATACATTTGACTTAACATCATCAGCATCAAAGATAACCTCAGGAAAATATTACGGGATAAAGCTGATTGCAGATGATGAATCCTCTGAGATAGACAAGATTTTTTACTCTTCTGAAAAATCGCAGTATTCCCCCAAGCTCCTGATTGAGTATTCAGGAAACGCAGGAGAAGAGACAGGCACTAAAGGCACAATAATAAGAAATGGCTCCTGCGGATGGTGCGGAGGGGTATGCCAGATTGTTTCATCAGCAACAAAATGCGCGGATGTGATGCCCAAACCGGGCTATGAATGCAAAACAGTCAATAACGAATGCAAGGCAGTTCTCTTAGCAACACCAACCCCTACGCCAACGCCATCTCAAACGCCATGCACCAAAATGTGCGGAGGCAGTTACAAACACTGCGCTTTTAACGGCAATACCTGCGCTATCTTCTACATCGGCGAAGGCATGGTTCCCTGCTCCACAAACTGCACCCTCCCTCCGAATGAATGCAATGTAGACGCTGACTGCATAAGCAAACCAGCAGTTGAAGTTTTGAATTTAACAGAGAATGCGAATAACATAGAGAATTCAGAAATCCTCCTAAAAGTCAATTCTAAAAATGACACTTTGAAATACGGCGAATCAAAGCAGATTGACATTTATTCCGCCACATTCAACGCTTTCAATTATTACTATGATACAACAATAGACCTAGGAAAGAATAAAACAATAATCCTTGATCAGTACAGTGCCGCTGTTGAAATTTCAGTAATAGGAATAAACAATGATGGTTCTGCCGCTACAATAAAAATAAACGGAGAATTAAAAGCGGTTAAACCATATTCAAAATACATTATGGGGGGAGTCACTGTTTACATCGCAGAAATTTATTATTATGTTGCGCCGATAAACACCGGGGCAGTTAGATTCTTCCTGCTCAGCAGCGAAAAAGGAACTGACTATTCCCAAAAGCCGATAATATTTGTAACACTGAATAAAACCAGTTATGGCTGCACATTCAGGAGCACTGATTTTGAAGGAAACGAAAGGGAATTCTACAACTGCTACACAAATTACGAAACAGAAACAACAACACCGACTCCAACGCCATCTCAAAAGCCATGCACATCTGAGGGCGGAATCGTAAATAGCGCCGGATGCTGTTCAGGGCTTACTAAGATTTATGCGCTTACCACAACAGCGGGATGCGATACTTTGATTGCGGGAAATCCCGGCTACTGCACCAAGTGCGGAGACGGAATATGCAAGAGCCCCGAAAATAAGTGCTCATGCCCGTCTGATTGCTCATTAACTACGCCAACATGCACAGATTCAGACAGCGGCAGAAATTATGGTATACAAGGGTCAGTGACTTTAGGTTCGAACACTTATACAGATAACTGTATTGTTGCGAAAACCGCTTCTTGTCCGCCACCTCCTGCTCCCTGTCCCGCTATTCCTGACAAATATTATGTTGTAGAGTATTATTGTGAGAACAATATAGTTAAGAACGAGACACACGAATGCGGAACAGGAACCACCTGCCAAAATGGAGCATGCAAAACTGTAACAACACCAACGCCAACACCTTCTCAAACGCCATGCACCAAAATGTGCGGAGGCAGCTACAAACACTGCGCTTTTAACGGCAATACCTGCGCTATTTTCTACATAGGCGAAGGCATGGTTCCCTGCTCCACAAACTGCACCCTTCCGCCAAATGAATGCAATGTGGACGCTGACTGCGTAACAACTTGCCAAACCGGAGAGAGAAAATGCATAAACACCAACACTGCAGCAGAATGCATCAACAGCCAATGGCAGATGACACAATGTGAAATAGGACCATGCCAAAACGGAGTGTGCCGAAACATTCCCCAAAACTGCGGCGACGGAAAATGCGCGGCACCGCTAGAAACTTCCGAAAACTGCCCGGTTGACTGCATAGAACCAACTCCAATCAGGACATGCGCAAGTTCGGCAGATACCAACTGCATCCCACCAAAACCAACTGCAACGCCGATTAGGAAATGCATTCAGGGAACTGTCATTGGATACTCTTCAGAAACTGATGCTTGCTGCTGGGGAGAAGGAATAATCAAGATTCCTGTTTCAGGCGCACAATCAGGTCCGCACTGCTACACAACAGATTCAGGAGAATTGTCCTGCGTTGCAGAGCCCCCTGAATTCTACTGCACAATCTGCGGGGACAAAATGTGCAGGTATCCTGAAACCGCTCTTAACTGCCCGGTTGACTGCGCTCAGATGAGCACGTTTGGAGAGATTGGATACAATATAGACAGATTTTTCCAGACAGTGACTGCTTAGAAAATTTAATGTTTTATTTTTTTATTTTATCTTCTTTTTCTCTTAAAAAAAACTAAATATTGGCAACCTTTTTATAATACTCATCTTTTCTTTTGGATATGAATGAAAGGGAATGCAAAAAAATTCTCGGAGAAGTGCTTGAAGAGGTAAAGCCAGATGAATCTGTCCTCAAAAGGTGCAATTCAGTAATTGCCCTGATAAACAAAGAGATAAAGAGCAGGAAAATAAGGGCGAAGGCAACTCTCGGAGGCTCAATTGCAAAGGGAACCTTCCTCCGCGACGACTATGACTGCGATGTTTTTGTGAGGTTTGGCTTAAAGTTATACAAGGACAAGGATATTTCAGCACATCTTATGAAGATTCTCCAAAAATTCAATCCAAAAACCCTTAACGGCTCAAGGGATTATTATCAGTTTGAAAAAGATGGAATAAAGTTTGAGGTTGTTCCTGTTCTTGACATAAGGAATTCAGGCGAGGCAAGAAATGTGATGGATGTAAGCCCCCTGCATGTTGCATGGATACGAAGAAGAATTGACAGGAAACCAAAGCTTGCAGATGAAGTGCGCCTGGCAAGGGCTTTCTGCAAGGCAAATGGCGTTTATGGGGCAGAGTCATTCATCAATGGATTCTCAGGGCACGTGATTGACATACTCACAATACATTATGGAGGATTCATTAATCTTCTCTCATCTGCATCAAAATGGAAAAGCAATGAGAAAAATGTGATTGACCCAGAAAACCACCACAGAGGAAAGGCGCTTTTCAACCTCAACACCTCAAAGACAGAAGGTCCGTTAGTGCTTGTTGACCCAGTCCAGAAGGACAGGAACGCATCAGCATCGCTTTCATATGAAAAATTTGAAATATTCAAAAAAGCAGCAGGAGAATTTCTAAAAAATCCGAAGAAAAAATTCTTTGAAGCAACGAGTGTTGAGCATAATGAAAAGGGATGGACTAATGCAGATGTAATCCCATTAAGCGGAAAAGAGGATGTCATCGGCTGCAAGATTCTTAAGGCATTCATTTATATTGAAAAAAAACTCTCTTTGAATGGCTTTGTTGTTGAAAAGAAGAACTGGGAATGGGACAAGGGAAAAAAGGCAGTATTCTTCTACAAGATAAGCGCAGATTCATTAAAAAAAGCGCTTGCTTCAGGAACAGTAATAACCGGCGGCCCTCCGATTGAGATGAAAGCGAATACAGAAGCATTCAAAAAGAAATATAAGAAAACTTTCATAAGGGAAAAACGCATTTTTGCAGAAGTGAAGCGGAAATTCAGGAATCCAAAGCAGCTTTTTGAAAGCCTGAAAAATGACAAGTATCTCAACGGGCAGATAAAACAGTTTAAATTAATAAATTAAAATATTCCCTTTTCTAGATTAGCTTTTAAAAAAGGTTTAATTGCCTCAAAAAAGAGTTTTGTTCTAAAATCTATTAAAAATGGCTTAAAATAGTGGGAAAAAAGAAATATTTATATACTAATATCATATTTGTATATATTAATACATTAAAATACGTAAAAGTATGTATTTTAGGCAGCAGAAGAAAAAACATCTGAAAGAAGGCAATAACTGTGAAAAAAAGAATCACCATAACCTTGGATGATGCGATTCTCGAAGAATTCAAAAGGTTCTGCACCCATAATGGGATGAAGATTTCTACTAAAATTGAACGGCTTATTGCAGATGCTGTAAACAAAGCTGATTCTTCTGAAAGAGAAAGCAAAAAATCAGAGAAAAAAGAGCAGGAAAACCTGGAGGATGTATAATTCAGCAAATCACTTTTGATAAAATGAGATTAAAAGACAGAAGCGGAGAGGGAAGGAGAATAACTGGAATACTTCTTGCTCTTGCAATGCTCTTCTTTTTGCTTTATGGAGTAAATCCTTTTGCAGAGGACATGCAATATTTTGGATTCCGCGCATGGGCTTATTCAGTAACATGCACCTTAACCGGAATATCTGAAGGCACATCTTATTCTTATGTCACGGGGGCAAGCGTTTATTACAATAATGCAAGCACAGGAGATTTCATAGTCAGCATAAGCGCATCAACAACAGGAGGAACAAACGCATCAATAAGCAATGTAACATTCCCAGTAACAGTAAGCGCAGGAGGAAACGACAGCTTAACTCCATACAACTGGACATATGACTGGGATAATCTGGATAAAACTGATTATGCATCTGCAACAGCAACATGCTACAACAACTGGAGCGACAGCAGCACCGCAGCATTCAATGTGTACTGGGACAATGCAAATCCATCGGGAGGAAGTGTAAGCTACAACAGCACTTACACATCCGCATCCACAGAAAGAATCAATGTGAGCGAGGGAACTGACTCTGGCTCCGGACTATCAACTGCACAACTATACCGGCAGTCAGCAACACTATCCGCAGGAGCATGCGGAGCATACGGAACATTCACAGCAATAGGAACAAGCACAACAGGAAAAACAACAGTAGATGATACAACGCTCGTTTCAGGAAACTGCTACAAATACGCATACAACGTAACAGACAACGTAGGAAACACAGCAAGCTACACATCAACAAATGAAATAAAAGTGGACAGCGTTGCACCAACATGCAGCGTCAGCGCAGTAGCAGAAAACTCAACATACGGCTACGTCTCAGGAACCACACTATACTACAGCAGCACAGGAACAGGCGGATACAACATAAGCATCACAGCAACAGACACAACAAGCGGAGTGAAAAATGTAACATTCCCAACAACCACAAGCACAGGAGGAGCAGACACAACAAACCCATACACGTGGACATATGACTGGGACACAGGAGACACATACTCTTCAAGCTCAACAGTATACATATATGACAATGCGCAAAACTCTGGAGTATGCTCCTACACAGTAACAAGAGACATAACTGCACCAGCAGGCGGAAGCGTAAGCTACAACAACACATACACTTCTCAATCAACAGAAAGGATTAATGTAAGTGAGGGAACTGATTCGGGCTCTGGGCTTGCAACTGCCCAGCTTTACAGGCAGTCAGCAACACTTAGCGCGGGCTCATGCGGGGCATACGGAGCATTCACAACAATAGGAAGCAGCGCAACAGGAAAAACAACTGTGGATGATGCAACGCTTGTGTCAGGAAACTGCTACAAATATGTTTACAATGCAACAGACAACGTAGGAAACACAGCAAGCTACACCTCAGCAAATGAGATAAAAGTGGACAGCGTTGCACCAACATGCAGCGTCAGCGCAATTGCAGAAAACTCAACATACGGCTATGTATCCGGAACCACACTATACTACAACAGCGCAGGAACCGGCGGATATAATGTAAGCGTCACAACAACAGAAACAGCAAGCGGAGTGAAAAATGTTACATTCCCGGTAACCACCAGCGCAGGAGGAGCAGACACAACAAGCGCATACTCCTGGACATATGACTGGGACACAGGAGACTCTTACTCCTCAAGCTCAACAGTATATGTATATGACAATGCGCAAAACTCTGGAGTATGCTCCTACACAGTAACAAGAGACATAACAGACCCATCTGGCGGAAGCGTAAGCTACAATAACACAAATACAAGTCAAACCACTCACAGAATTAATGTTAGCGAGGGAACAGACAGCGCAGGGCTATTAACTGCCCAGCTCTACCGGCAGTCAGCAACACTCACAGATACAACATGCGGAGCATATGGAATATGGAGCGCAATAGGAAGCAGCGCAACAGGAAAAACATATGTGGATGATGCAACACTCGCGTCAGGAAACTGCTACAAATACGCATACAATGCAACAGACAACGTCCAAAACACAGCAAGCTACACATCAGCAAATGAAATAAAAGTTGATTCAAGCACACCAACAATAACATTTGCCTACCCAACTGACTCCAACAATTCAAACATAAGCAGGGCATTCACTTACATCAACATCACAGGAAGCGAAACACTCATCTCAGCAAACCTGCAATGGAACGGGACAAACCAAAGCATGAGCGGCTCAGGAACAGTATGGTATGTAAACAAAACAGGGCTTTCTGACGGAACATACACATACAAAGTATTTGCAAACGACTCAACAAACAACATAGGCACATCAGGAATAAGGACAATAACAATAGACACAACAGCACCAACATGCAGCATCAGTGTAGTAACTGAAAACTCAACATACGGGTATGTCTCAGGAATTACATTGTATTACAGCAATAAATCAACTGGCGCCTACAATGTTAGCGTCACAGCAACAGACACAACAAGCGGAGTGAAAAATGTAACATTCCCAGCAACAACAAGCACAGGAGGAACAGACACAACAAACCCATACACGTGGACATACGACTGGGACAACGCAGACACATACTCACAGAACACAACAATACAAACATACGACAATACCCAAAACAACATAACATGCGAATTCACAATAACAAGAGACATAACAGACCCGTCTGGCGGAAGCGTAAGCTACAACAACACAAATACAAGTCAAACCACCCACAGAATCAACGT
>JAPLZQ010000051.1 GCA_026394965.1 Candidatus Woesearchaeota archaeon | reverse complement strand
TTCCCTGCAAACTTCTGTTGTGATTGTGAATCCCCTTGGAACAGGAATCCCTATTTTTGTCATTTCATTAAGCCCTGCGCCCTTTCCCCCAAGAAGATTCTTGTCTGATTCGCTTTCCCCGAAGAAATATACATACTTTTTTTCTGATTCATTTGACTTTTCTGTCTTTGGCATAAAAAATCCCTCTTATCAATTCATGCTATTAATTCACATTATTAATCAAGCATGTTTTCCTGATTGGGGGTTGTTTATAAAATTTATGAAAAAATCATAAAAACAGTCTCTGCCGCTTCAATAAAATTTTCCGAAATGCTTCTGGAAAAGCATAAAAAGATATATAAAGCGGCTTCTCACATAAAACTGCCATGGGAATATTCAAGGAAATTCTTGGGAACAACGAAACGCTGTTCAAGAACCCTGTTGCTCTTGACTACGACTACATCCCTAAGATGATACCCTTCAGGGAAAACGAGCAGCACCAGATAGCATCATGCATAAAGCCGCTTTTCCAGAAGAGAAACGGAAGGAACATCTTCATTTTCGGAGAGCCCGGAATAGGAAAAACTGTTGCCTGCAAGCACATCCTTCAGGAGCTTGAAGATGAAACAGACGAAATATACACAATTTACATAAACTGCTGGAAGCACAACACAACATACAAGATTGCGCTTGAGATGTGCGATATTCTCGGATACAAGTTCACTATGAACAAAAAGACAGAGGAGCTCTTTGACATTGCAAGAGACATTGTAAACAAGAAGGCTGCTGTCTTTGTTTTTGACGAGATTGACAAGGCAGAAGATATGGATTTCCTCTACCTTGCTCTTGAGGAAATATACCGAAAGGCAGTGATACTTATAACAAATTCAAGGGAAAACATCATAAGCCTGGACGCAAGGATAAAGTCAAGGCTGACTGCAGAAGTTCTGGAATTCAGGCAGTATAATCCCGAAGAGATGAAACAGATTTTAAAAGAGAGAAGCGAATCTGCATTCTACCCTAATGTCTGGAAAGATGACGCTTTTAGCCTCATAACTGCAAAGGCGTTTGAGCTTGGCGACGTTAGGGCAGGGCTCTATCTCATGAAGGAAGCTGCAAACTCTGCAGAGGACATGGCTTCAAAGGAAATAAGGCTTGACCATGTGAAAAACGCAATAAATAAGCTTGACGAATTCTACGTTAAAGAAAAAGAAGCGCTTGGAGAAGACGAGAAAACCATAATGGACATAGTCAAGAACAATTCAGGGAAGAAAATAGGCGAGCTCTACAAGATTTACACTGACGGCGGAGGAAAATACACATACAAGACATTTCAAAGGAGAATAGCCAAGCTGGAGCAGGGAAAGTTTGTGAACATTGAGAAGATTGAAGGCGGAAAAGAGGGGAAGACAACCATTGTCAAGAATTCCTCTGAAACAAAAAAACTGACTGAGTTTTAGGAATTTTATGGAAAAATTTAAATCATTACCGCACTTATTTCAGTCATTAATCATTTTAAAAAAAGGGGTGGTATTCTATGAAAGGCGAGGCAATAGGCTCACTCTCAAAAAGGATAATAGGGTTAGGTGTGATTGTCATGATGATAGGCGTGGCATTCATAAGCTGGCTCTCGGCAAACAAGAGCTTTGTCTCGGAGATTCTGTCAATAAGCCTTCTGTGGATGGTTGTGGTGCTCCTCATAATAGTAACTGCATCATTGGATGAGATGAATTCCGAGCTGAAGGAGGTTTATTCAAAGCAGACTGAGGAAATAAAGCTCCTGCGGGCAGAGAGCAGCCTTCTCAGGTATGACATAATCAGCATAATAAACCGCAATAAGCCCAAGGAAAAAAAATAAACTATTTTTCAGAATTTTTTCTTTCCCTTCTGAGAAAGTCGCCGATATCAAAAACATTCCTAAGGAAAAGGCTTCCCTTCTCCTCTATTTTCCCATAGCCCAGGCACTCCCTTCTTGAATTAAGCACGAGGGCATTTCCATATGATAAAATGCTCTTTTTGATTATCCCGTTCCTAAAAACATCCCTGCCGCACAAAAACAGCCACTCGCTCTTGTCATTCACAACAACATAATTAAGCTCATCAATAAAGGGGATAAGGTCGTTAAGGAAATTCGGGCCCGGAATAAAATTTCCCTTTCTTATGCTTCCGCGCCTGGAGCCGCAGTAGGAGAGGGCATCAAGGTTGAATTTTTCAGACAGAACAAACGAGCTTTTCTTTGAGAGGAAGATGTCATTTCCAAGGACAATAAGCTCTCCATCTTCATCTTTTCCTGATGCGCTGGAAATCCTTTCGTGAAAAATGCGCCCAGGCTTTTTTGAGCCAAGGCTTCCTATGAATTTAAGCATAGCCCTTTCATAATTCCTCTGAAAATCAGGATTTTCGCTCATGCGAAACGCCTCAGTTTTGCTATGAAAAAACCCTGGGTTTTTGCCTTGAACGGCCATAGCCGCCTTGAAAGCTTCAATGAATTGTCAAAATCCTTACCTTCAAAGGATGTTACTCCTGGGCTTCCTGTTGAAAGCCCGGTTTCCTCAAGATGAAATGAAAAATTCTTAAGCGCAAAATCAACTACTTCCTCATCTTCTTCTGGCTCAAGCGAGCATGTGGAATACACTAAAGCACCATTCTCTTTCAAAAGCGAAAATGCCTTTTCAATGAGCTTTTTTTGGGTTTCAGAATTGTTTTTTATTCCTGGCAAGTCCCTTTTTGCAAACCAGCTCCTGTCTGTGGCATAGTTTCCTGAGCATGGGGCGTCCAGGAGAATCTTGTCAAATTTAAGATGAGGGCTGAACTTAAGGGCATCCTCGTTGAACACGAAAACATTGCTGCATCCGAGCCTTTCAAGATTATTCATAAGGGCAGCAATCCTCTCTTTGTTCTTGTCAACTGCAATGATAATTCCATTATTATTCATAAGCTGGCTCAGCTGCGTTGTCTTTGAGCCGGGAGCAGCGCACATATCCAGAACAAGCTCATCCTCTTTTGGGTCAAGAACAATTACGGGAAGCATTGAGGCTGCCTCATGAAGATAGTAATAGCCCATAAGATACTCCGACGTTGAGCCAAGCGAAAACCTGCTCCGATAAAAGAATCCGTAGGAAACAAAGGGAATTCTCTCAAATGAAACTCCTTTCTTCTCAAGCCGTCTTATAAGTTCCTCTGTTTTTATCTTAGTTGTGTTAACGCGGATTGACTGCTTAAGCTCTGATTCTAAAATCCTTCCTCCGATTGCCGCATACCTTTCTGAAAAGAAAGCTTTTTCCATAAATAGAAAAGAAACAACAGCTTGCTTAAAAATTTAGCCATAAAAAAGAAAATGATTTTTGCATGTTTCAACAATAAATTTGCCTGACAAAGGAATAAAAAAGAGCCTCCGGAGGGATGTGCGCCCTCGACCTACTGATTACAAGTCAGTCGCTATAGCTACTAAGCTACGGAGGCAATATGTGAGATGGATTTTTAAGGGGTTTTTAAAACTTTTGATAATTATCAGGCAAAGATTAAAGCAATAAAAAGAAAATCAAATTGGCTCATTCATAGCCGAATTTGGGGACAAATGTTTTCTTTTCCGGCGTGAACTGGTACATGTCAAAATATCTCTTAATAAGCGCATCAAGCTTGTATGCCTCTTCCTGAAGGAGCCTTTTGTGCATCTCAAGGTTTGCCTTAAGCGCTCTTGTCCTGAGGTAAAGCTGAAAGAATCTCATTAGAGGGGATTTATCCCACTTATTTTCATAATCGAGCTCAATTCTTGCGTTTATATACATTGTCAGTTCGCCTTTCTGCGCCTTTATCTTCTTATTCTCAAACTGAACCTCAATATCATTAACTGCAACGCCCAGATAGTCAAAATTGAAAACATACCTTATCTGCTTGTTTATATTCTTTGAAAGCCGCCACCAGATGTGGATTGTGTCTCCGCCGGGATTTTCCTCAACAGAATAAAGGGTTTCCATGTACTTGTCTTCGCCGCCCTTTCCGCTGTAGCCGTATTCCATGAACCAGTCGTGAAGCATCTCATAAAGCGGCTTATAAACGGCAGTTGCCTTATGCCTTGCCTCAATCTGGGGAAGCTCGATTTTTATAACCATGTGCAAATCTAAAGCCCTGTCAAATTTATAAAGCTTTCGCGCTCCCTAAAATGCCGAAAATATCCATAAAAATGGCTGAAAAAAGCGCAAATTTTAAATACGTTCCTTATTAGAGAAGGGGAGAGGTGGTTTTATGCAGAAAAAAAAGGCAGTAAAGAAAAAAGCGAAAGCCCATCCTGCTAAAAAGAAGGGCATGAAAAAAACAGCCCAAAAACATGCTAAGCAGATGAAAAAAGCAGCAAAGAAAACCCCCAAAACCAAGATAAAGCAGAAGAAGGAAGAGGCAGTGTTTTACGAAACAAAGCCCCATGACGAGCCATTCCCATTTGACGACCAGCCCGAAGTAGACTACCCCGAGCCAGATGAGCCCGGCTATGACTTTGGAGATGATGAAGGCGGCTCTGAAGAGGAAGACTGGTAAGAAAAAGATTTATTTTATTATTCCGATATTAAAAAATTAATTTAATTTGTGAATTCTTATTTTTTAAGAAAAAATTATTTGAATTTCATCCCTTTCATTCCGCCCATCTTCTTAACCATCTGCTCCATGCTCTTTGGGCTTCCGCCCTTCAGCATCTTGACAAGCTTCCTGCTCTGCTTGTACTGCTTGAGAAGCTCTCTTATTCCCTTTATGCTGACTCCTGAACCCCTGGAAATCCTCTCAATCCTCGAAACATCAATTACTTCGGGCTCAAGAAGCTCCTCCCTTGTCATGGAATCCATTATGAAGCGCCAGCCCTTGAGCTTATCCTCCTGAACATTCATCATCTCCTTGGGAATTGACATCTGCCCCATTCCCGGAATCATGTTCATAATGCTGCTCAAAGGCCCCATCTTTCTCACTGCCTGCATCTGCTCGTAAAGGTCAAGAAGGCTGAAGTCGCCTTTCATGAGCTTCTTCTTCATGTCCTCTGCCTCATTCTCAGATATTGCCTCCTTTGCCTTCTCAAGGAGAGCCTCCAAATCTCCCATTCCAAGCATCCTTGAGACAAATCCCTTTGGATTGAACTCCTCAATATCCTCAATTTTTTCTCCTATCCCCACAAATTTCACAGGAGTTCCTGTTGCAGCGCAGGCAGAGAGAGCCCCTCCGCCCTTTGCAGTGCCCTCAAGTTTTGTGACAATGACGCCGGTAACCCTGCAGTTCTCATGGAATTGCTCTGCCTGGAACTTTGCTGTCTGCCCGATGTCTGCGCTTATCACAAGGAGATTCTCATCAGGCGCCACATAGTTGTAAAGCTCCTTTATCTCAGAAATAAGCTCTTTTGAGAGCGCATCCCTTCCTGCAGTATCCACAATCACCAAATCAAATTTCTTAAGCTCCTGCTCAAATTTCTTGTATATTGCAATGGAATCCTTGATTTTCGGGTCTCCAAATACAGGAACGCCTATGCTTTTCCCAAGCTGGAAAAGCTGCTCAAAACCTGCTGCCCTGTAAGTGTCTGTCTGAATTAGGGCAACATTATGCCCTCTCTTCTGAAAAAACCTTGCAAGCTTTCCTGCCTGAGTGGTTTTTCCCGAGGCATATAATCCAACGAGCATTATCTTGAAATTCTTCTTTTTTATGTCAATCTTTGCGCCTTCCCCCCCAAGGAAGCTCACAAGCTCCTCATAAACAACATTAATCAGGTGCTCCCTCTGGGTAAGCCCTGCCGCCTCCTCCTTAAGAGCCCTTTCCTTTATCTTTTTGGAAAGGGAGAAGACAAGCTGAACATCCACATCTGCCTGGAGAAGAGCCCTCTGAATCTCCTTCACAAGCTCATTAATCAGCTTCTCATCTACAAAGATGCTCTGAGAAATCCTCTTCAAAATCCCCTTAAGCGAATCGCCAAGCTTGTCCAGCATTTTATTCAGTCAGAGGACATTTAAGCGGTTTATAAATTTATTGCTAAAATAATGTTATCCCTTTTCTTCCCTGAATGTTATTGTTTTCGGAAAGAAGTTTTTTTCAGAAGAATCAGATGGAAGCATGAGGATTTTCTTTAGGTCGTCTGGGTTCTGCGAGAAATATGCCGGAATTAGTCTTCTGCCTTCAAATTTCGTTATTAAATTTTCAGGATAAATCATCATCTCTCCTTTTGGCGCTTTATCCCCTGCTGCTTTGTATGCGAGGTTCACGATGTCCTCAACTGTTTCTTTTATCTTAGAAAGGTCAATTGCCTTTCTTTTCGGGGTATTTTTGTAAAAGCAGGCTCCGAACCCGAAGAAAAGAGCGTTGTCCAGGTTTTTCACCTCGTAGAGGTCTGCATTAGTATCCATTATCAATATTCCCGGATGCCCGATTGTTTTGTCTTTCCTAAAGTCATAAACTAATTTATCCATTATTTCATGCGGGTATTTTCTTTCAAGCAGCTCAAACGGAACATAAACGGGCTCGTTGTCATTTATTAGCGTAAAGTCCATTCCCCAAAGCCCGGCTCTGTCCTTGTACATCAGAAAAAAAGCATCTGTTGCTGCGCCCTTGAGCGAGGCATATCCATAAAATCCGTTCTTGCCGTTGCATATTCCGCTCAGCCCTTCAAGGAAGCACGCTGAAAATCCGCTCATTCTTTTCTCCCCCTTTCTGCACTCCCAACTATGAATTTCGGGAGCTCTTCTATGAATTTTACTCCGCAGGAATCTTCTTCTCTTTCTTCACCCTCTTCATATTCATCTTCCTCAGGAATTATGGGCTCTTTGCTGAACCTGCCGTAGCTTATCGGCCCTATGTAAAGCGTTCCATTAAGCAGGCGCTTGCCTGAAAGCTGGAATATCTTCTTTATTACCATTTCAAAGAATTCTGCAAAATTCCTTAAGTCTTTAGTGAATTCAGGAAGGCTCACTGTGCTTTCCCTGGAGCGCACAATTATTCCCTCAAGGTTGCTTATCGCATATATTGGAAACTCCCGATTATTGGGCGCTGCAAATTCCTCATGGCCATTAAATTCGTAAACTGTCTGCCCTAACATTTTTTTGAGGTCATTGTAAAATATCATCTGGCTTTTTCCATTTGTGAAAAGAATATGCCCATCAAAATAAGCCCTTTCCTTTGCCTTGTCGCCAAGTATTGAGCTTGCTTTAACCACAATCTTCTCAATCGGGCTCTCTTTTATCTGGGTTTTTGCACTTAAGGCAATGCCATCCTCAACATAGCTGTTTTTTATCTGAGAATACAGAATATGCTCATTCCGGAGTTCTATCTTAAAATCCTGCGGAAGGATTATCATAAGGCATAATTTGCATTTGTTTCTTATAAATCTTTCTATTTTTAACTACTTATAAGTGAGTATTTTTTAAGAAAAATAATGCAATGCAACTGGCATTTTTTCTTTTTTCATTTGTTTTTATCTGCCTGAATATCCCAAAAGTTTTATATATAATTGCTGGATTTAGAGATGTGCTGAAGCGGCATTGTTGACCGCCAAGGCAGAGATGAAAAAATGGTAAAACTAACCTTTCCGGACAAGTCAGTAAAGGAATATGCAAGCGGAATCTCTGGCGAAGAGATTGCAAAGGCGCTTGGAATAAGAAATGCAATAGCAGTCAAGCTTGGAGAAGAACTTTTTGACATAACCGCGCCAATCACAAAGGATTCTGCAATACTCTTCCTGAAATTTGACTCAAAAGAGGGAAAGGAAGTGTTCAGGCACAGCGCAGCCCATTTAATGGCGCACGCAGTGAAAAGGCTTTTCCCAAAAGCGCTTCTCACAATCGGGCCTGCTGTTGATGCGGGATTCTACTATGACATAGAGCATGAGCCGTTCAATCCAGAGGACATTGCAAAAATTGAAGCAGAAATGCAGAAGATTGCAAAAGAGAACCTGAAAATTGAAAGGCAGGAAATCACAAAGGAGAAGGCAAATGAGCTTTTCAGGGAAAATCCATACAAGCTTGAAATGATATCTGAGCTTCCTGCTGGCTCAATAACAATATACCAGCAGGGGGACTTCTTTGACTTGTGCCGCGGTCCTCATCTGGTTTCAACAGGATTAATCAAGGCATTCAAAATCACAAAGATTGCAGGGGCATACTGGAGGGCTGACTCAAAAAACAAGCAGCTCCAGCGCCTTTACGGAATTGCCTTTCCTGAAAAATCAATGCTGGATGAATTCCTGAAAATCCAGGAAGAGGCTGAAAAGAGGGACCATAGGAAAATAGGAAAGGAGCTTGACCTTTTCAGTTTCCATGAGGAAGGCCCTGGATTTCCTTTCTTCCATCCAAAGGGCATGGTTATTTTAAACGAGCTTGCGCAGTTCTGGCGCGAGGAGCACAGGAAGGCAGGATATTCTGAGATAAAAACTCCCATCATACTTTCGCGGGGGCTTTGGGAGCAGAGCGGGCACTGGGAGCACTACAAGGAAAACATGTATTTCACAAAGATTGATGACAGGGACTTTGCAGTAAAGCCCATGAACTGCCCGGGAGGGATACTTGTCTACAAGACTTCGGTAAGAAGCTACAAGGAATTCCCACTGCGGCTTGCAGAGATGGGGCTTGTGCACAGGCACGAACTTTCAGGAGTGCTATCCGGACTTTTCAGGGTGAGGTGCTTCACCCAGGATGATGCGCACATCTATGTTACAGAAGAGCAGATTGAAAATGAGGTAAAAGAGGTAATCTCACTCATTGACAGGTTCTACAAGAAATTCGGATTCACATACGCTGTTGAACTTTCAACAAGACCTGAAAATTACATGGGGGAGCTTTCCATGTGGAACAAGGCAGAGGAAAAGCTGAAGGGCGCGCTTGACGGGCTAAAAATACCATACAAGATAAATGAGGGCGAAGGCGCATTCTACGGCCCGAAGATTGACTTTCACATAAAGGACTGCATAGGAAGGACATGGCAGTGCGGGACAGTCCAGCTGGATTTCCAGATGCCCATCAAATTTGACTTAAAATATGACGGACAGGATGGAAAGAAGCACACTCCTGTAATGCTGCATCGCGTAATCTACGGAAGCATGGAAAGGTTCACTGGAATCCTGATTGAACATTTTGCAGGAAAATTCCCGCTCTGGCTATCTCCAATACAAGCGAGAATCCTGACTGTTGCAGACAGGCACAATGAATATGCAGAAAAACTGAAAAGCAGAATGGAAAATAAGGGAATCAGGGTTGACATAGATGCAAAGGCAGAGACCATAAACTACAAGATAAGGGAGGCGCAGCTCCAGAAAATCCCGATTGTGCTTACAATAGGGGACAAGGAGATAAAGAACAGCTCTGCTGCACTACGAACTCTTGACGGAAAAGTCAAATTCGGGGTTGAGCCTGAAAAAATCATCTCTGCAATGGCAGAGAACATTTCCAGAAGAGAGATAGAGTTTGACTGCTCAAAACTCTGATTAAGCGATTTAATGAACCGCAATTTTTTATTATAATTTATTTAAAAAAAAAACGGAATTTATAATTTTGAATTTTCTTTTTTCCTTATCATTTCAACTATTTCATCAACAGAAATATTCCCTGCGCTTTTACCTGTCCTTTATCTCTTTTATTATCTCTGCGGTTGGAATATTGCCTGCGTTTTCTGCTATTTTCTCAATCTGAAAGTGAGTGCTGTAAAGGGTGTATGCCTTGCTGATTTTTTCAACATAATACCTGATTTCCTCTGCCTTTGATTTGTATGCATTGTAATAGGGGTCGCATGCCTTTGTTATGAAGGGCTCAATGTCGCTCCATTTCTGCTGCCAGTATTCCTTCCCGTTTTCTTTTTTAGCCGTGTCAAGAGCGTCAATTATCGGAGACTGCCCGCCGTTGTATGCTGCAGCAACTATCTTAAAGTGCTCCCAGCTTGCCTTCCAGTATAAAGATGGGTTTTCTTGTTTCAGGGCTTCAGGCGGCTCTGCAAATGAAAGCGCATTTTCTTTTGCCTTCCATATCCTTATCCCCGCAGAAATGTTTGTCCTGGGGTCATACCTGTTCTTCCACTCCTGGTCAGTTGAGCTGTTCCTTGTAACCTGCATGAGAGATGCTGCTCCCCATGAGGATTCGCATTTTACATTCCAGTTGCTTTCCACTTCAATTATGGATGCAAGCGTTGCAGCATCCATCCCAAATTTTGAGGAAAGCTCCTTTACAAGAGGAAGATATTTCTCGTCCATATGGATGGCTCTGGAATTTTTGAGATAGTAGTCAAGCTTTTCTTCAGGAATCCTGTAAAGAACATTTTCAATTGAGGAATTCAGCATTTCTGAATAAGATGGCTTGATATCTGCGCCTAAATCTTCTTTTTTTTCAGCAGTTAATTCTTCTGGATTTAATATTTCTTCAAGCCCGATTTTCACTGAATCGCTGTTTGCGATTTTGCTTTCAGAAGAATAGGCATACGCCGTTCCTGAATTTTTCGGGGCTGCTTCATATTTTGCGCCAAACCCTCCTATTGAAACTCCGATTACTCCTGCAAGTGCAAGAGGAATCAGTGATTTTCCTATTGTTTTCAATATGTTTTTCTGTTTTTTAGGGTGTTTGTCCTCGTGAGTAGAATATCCGGTGTTATAAAGCATTCTCCTGTGGCTTTCGCACTCTGCTCTTATCCTTTCAAGATACTCCGGCTCTTTTTTGTTTTCCATAGTCACTACTAAGTAGTGATACTAT
The DNA here is from genome assembly GCA_026394965.1 of Candidatus Woesearchaeota archaeon. NCBI lineage: Archaea > Nanobdellati > Candidatus Woesearchaeota > Candidatus Woesearchaeota archaeon. The sequence continues at coordinate 976 of JAPLZQ010000051.1, read as the reverse complement.
TTAAATCTTTCTCTTTTTATCAATAAAAATGCAAGAAAAAGAGCTATTGCCTCGCATAAAAAAAGAAGGGATGAATGCACTAGAAAATCCCTGAAAAGCTGCTCAGGAAAGAGAAGAAGCATTCTGCTTCCGGCTGGAAACGCCCAGTTTCCCTGCGGAAAGAAAACCCAATGGAAAATGACAAACGCCCTTTCAAAAACATGCGGAAAAAATGAAAAAGCTAAAATCAGCCCAAAAAATGCAAAAGCGATAATTACTGCGCTTCTCGGAGAATAAAAAATGAAACTCCTGTTTTTTTCTAATGCGATAAATAAGCCCATAATCAAAAGAAGCAAAAAAAGCAGATAAAAGAGACATAGTCCTTGATTTATCAGAATCCTGACATCATTGAGGTGGGAAATTTCCTCTCCTGAAAGAAGCCCGTTTTCCAGATTTGCCTTTCCCTGAAAGAATAAAAGAATTTTTGAGAGCTCAGAATCAACAGCCCCAGAATCAATTCCGATTTTGTAAAATGAATCATAAACTCCAATCCTCCTGAATTCGCTTCTGTAATAAGCGCCATTAAATATCAAAATCCGAAAATTCATAAGAAAAAGGAGAAAGAGAAGGACTACAGAAAATATGACTCCTAAAAAAGCGTGAGTTTCTGAGCGCTTTTTTATGCTTTTCATTGCATCTGCTGCTAAAAATGGCAAAATATTAAAATGTATTGGATTAAGAAGAATTAATGTTCAAGAAAATTGCAGAGGCGCTTTTGAGAAATATCGTAAGGGCAAGGATTGCCCTTGAGCCTCGCCTGAAAAACAAGCTTGAATTGTTTGAATCCTCGCTTGACGCCCATTATATCTTAAACAGGCTCTAATCCTTCTAATCTTTTTCAAGAAGAACTATTTTTTCAAGTTCAGTTATTCTCTTTTTCTTAACAGGTATTTACTCTTTTTCAGATTTATATTCTATCCAAAAGTAATAACAAAGT
>JAPLZQ010000050.1 GCA_026394965.1 Candidatus Woesearchaeota archaeon | reverse complement strand
TTTGCATCCTCCTCATCTTCATCATCCTGGAACATAGAAGAACCGGAAAAAACAGCCCTATTCTTCACCCTGTTCATAATGGCAAGCTACTTCTTCATGGAACTTCAGCTGAGTTTCTACATAGACCTGACATACTCCCTGCTATGCGCACTATTCATGATATACCTGACCATATTCAATGAGGACTGCACAAAAAACAACATCACTCTTGCAATAATAATATTCCTGATGATGATGGCAAAGAACACAAGCTACATACTTCTCCCAATATTCTTCGCAACATCGGCAATATACTTCCTTGCCACAAAAAAAGAAAAAAAATGGCAGTACTTAAAAAGGATTGGGATAGTATTCTTAGGAGGGATATTCCTGTATTTCTTGATTGGAACAGGGCTTTCAATAGGAAAAATAGATAGGGACATAGGATTCGGCTACACCGGAAGCATGATGAGAGAAATTGATCACGTTAGCGGGATATCGAAAAAAATAGCATATTATGCAAAGACCATAATTGAAAAGCCCATTATCCCGAATAATTATATGTTTATAAAATTCAATTCTGTTTGGCTTTCATTGCTGGTGTACCTGTCGGCAGCATATTTTGCAATAATGAAGAAAAACTGGTTTATGATTAGCCTTTTTATCACGGGAGAAGTGTTCCTGTTCATTTTTTTCAACATAATAGGATACGATCATGCGCTCAGGTATATCCTGCCGTTCTATTTTATTTACCTTTATTTTTTCTACATACTTGCAAAAGACATTCTTGATAGGACTTTTAAAAAAAAGAAATGGATTATTGCTGTAGGAATAATCTTAATCCTTGGAATTTTTAACATGGTTCAATTGAATAACAATCTTAAAAGATTAAGCCACCCATATCTTTGGCCAATATTTTTAGCTAAACTTGTTCCAGAAGATATAAAGGGATATCCTGGCATTTATGCCACAAAGGGCAATCCGTTCAATGAGTATGTCAGCTCAATAATAGATATTGATATGAAGATAATGGCAAGAGAAGGAAGCATTAGTGTTAAGAGTTTAAGAGATAATCTGTGCCTGGTTGAAAAACGCTTCTGCTACAATATTATCGGTCAGAATTACAATATGGAGGAAAATCCGGATTATGCAATAACTTTTGATTTGGAAACCCTGCCCTTTAATTATTCAATAATCAATGAGATTGAGTATCCTGGAAATAGCAAAGGATATTTTGTTAAGGTTGTTTCAGGCTGAACTATTCTTTTAATATTCTAAACTTTAACGCCCGGAAAAGCATATAAACCATAACTTTTATGAGTTGAAAGGAAGAAGGCGCCTTGGCATTCCTGTGGTAAAGCGCTTTAACCCCTATTTCAGAGAATTTTTTCCTTATTTTAGCTGTCTCAATCACGCTGTCAAGAGTCCACCTGTAGTCATCATGGCATTTGTCAAGAGCAAATCCCTTTACCTCCTTGAGGGAATAAATCCGGAAGCCCGTGTGAATCTCAGAAACTCCGAACCCAAAAGCCCAGTTGAGCATTCTGTCAAATGCAATGTTGCCGATGGCTTTCCATTTCGGCATTTCAGAAATATCTTTAGCATTCTTGACCCTTGAACCGAAAACTATGCTTGAGCTGTCTGATTTTATTTTCCTGTAAAGCGCCATTATCTTTTCTGCAGGATACTGAATGTCGCTGTCATATTCAACCAGATAATCAAAATTTTCCCTGAATGCATATCGGAAAGCAACCTTCTGCGAGCCGCCATACCCAAGATTTCCTGGATTTCTTATCAATCTAACATATGCCCTGCCTTTTGAGAATCTCTTGGCAATTTCATAAGTCGAGTCTGAACTGCAGTTATCCACAAAAAGAATGTCAAAAAGGAGTTTTTTCCGAACCTCAAGAAGGCAAAAAAGCGCCTTTTCTGCTGTTTTTTCCACATTATACCCTGGAACAAAAACAAGGATTTTATCGTGCATTTCTTTCATTTTTCATCTTTCTCAAAAGCAGCCAATTCATCAGGCGTTCCTATCACATGAACCTTTTCTGAAGGTATTAATTTGACATACACTTCCTTATTGCCCTTCAGAAGTTCATTGTAAACCGGCGCAACATACCTTTCTATATGAGAATTTTTCTTATAATACTCATTGACAGAATGCTTGAACAGCGAAAAGCTTTTGAAATAATAAAGTCCTATTGTTCCAAATTCTGAAATCCTCTCTTTCTCAGCAATTTTCTTCAATCTCATATTCCTGTCAAATTCAACAAAGCTCCAATGTGCGCCTTTTGCTGGAAAGGAAGGAATCCAGCCGTCGCCTTTTATGTCCTCTTTTTTAATCTCTCCCTGCTCAACATAGGTGTCAATGTTGTAGATTATGATTGGCTCATCAGGGTTTAATTCTGCCTGTTCTGCCTTGAGCGCTGTCTCTGCCTGCCCAGAGGTTGGTTCCTTAAGAAGAATAACTTTCCTTTTTTTTATTCCTAATGTTTCGCATTTTTCATTTATGAATTCAGCATTCTTCGGCAAATCAAGCGCAACAAATATAAAATTGCAGTTAAAAAAGTCCCTGAGAGTTGAAAGAGCCCACTCAAACATGGTTTTCCCTTTTACTTTTATCATATGCTTGGGAAGGGCTTCCCTGAAGCCTAAAAAGCGCTTTCCCTGTCCTGCCATGGTGATTATTATGTTGATTTTATCCTCTGTTATGGTAAAAAAGCTCCAATCCCCGCGATAAGAAAACAAGCTGGTTATTAAAATTCTCCGCATGAAGCGGAATCATGCTTAAGAAGAGCATTGACTCAATAAGCCTTATCTCTTTTGCATTTGTATCATTAAGGAAAAGCTTTTTGAAAAGCCTTGATACAGAAATCTGCTTTTTTGATGCGAAAATCCTGTACTTTATGCTGTTGTTCCTGAAAGAAATTTTATACCTGCCGTCAAGAATAAGCTCATAAAATCCCATAAAGCTGTGGGATAGCTTTGCAAGGTCATATTTGGGGTCGCCATAAATTGAATAATTCCCAAACCTGCCTCTCGGGTCTATTAGTTTTATTTCAGAGTTTTTAGGGTTGAATAGGATGTTATTTGCGCACAGGTCGCCGTGTATCAGGCAGAAATTCCTTTCCGGAAGGAATTTGATATAAGAAGTAAAGCAATTCCTCAGGTCTCTTTTGAATTTTTTCATAGAATAGTTAATTCCGTTTATTGTTATATCTCTGCTAAAAAGGCTTTTCCAGTCCTTCTGGTTTAAAAGTTCATCAAGCCGTTTTATCGTCTTATCGTAATACATCTCTTTTATGCTTTTTTCATGTTTTTTCCTGTCATATTCTGAACTGAAAGAATGGAAATCATAAAGCATGAGCTTTATTTTTTCAAAGAATATTTTCCATTGCGAAAGGGAAAGATTGTCTTTGCACAGATGCGCGGAGATTGGGCCGCCCCTGTAAAATTTCATTGTCAGGTTTGGGGAAATCCCAAGCGAGTAATCATATATTCTCGGGAGGTATCTGGAAAATTTTTTTGGAAAATTGAGATACCACCGGATTTCATCATTCATTTTTTCATAGAATATGCTGCTCTTTGTGATAATGCCTTTTTTACGGTTAATCTCAAAATTATTGAAGAATCTTTTCGTTATTTTGTCAGGGGGCATTTCAACACTTCGGTATATTATAATTAAAACCTCTTTGATTTTAAAAGTTTTCTATATGGAAAAAAAGTTAATTAAGGAATTTAAAAAAAATCAAATCATCCCAAAAATCAATCCAGCTGCTGTGGAGTAGGCAATCACAAGAAGCACATAAACTGATGTTTTTCTTGCGCCCATTATCTTCTGCAGTGCAAGCATGGAAGGAAGGCTTAATGCCGGGCCTGAAAGCAGCAGGGCAAGAGCAGGGCCATTTGCCATACCCTTTGCAATCAACGCCTGCATTATGGGAATCTCAGTCAGGGTTGAGAAATACATAAATGCACCGAATACTGAAGCAGTGAGGTTTCCTATGAGGGTGTCCCCCCCAACAAGATTCTCAATCAGCTTCTCAGGTATAAGAGGCATAAGGAAGCCTGCAATAAAAACTCCAAAGAAAAGGATTGGGAGTATTGTTTTTGCAAATCCCCATGATTCATTAATCCATTCGTTCCTTGTCTCCTTCCTGAACTTAAAGGATGAGATAAGGGTTATGAAAATAACAAGGAATGCAATTATTGAGTACTTCAAAGTTTTTCCAATCTGAAGCCCGTTTACTACAAGGATGAGCACAAGTGAAAGGAAAAAAGGGATTAATACTGATTTCTTAAGAGGAATTTCTTTCCCCTTTTCAAGGAATATTTCGCCAGCATCCTTATTCTCTCTGAAGATGAGAGCCATTGTGATTCCAACTATTATGGAGATTGCTATTGAGAAAATTATCCTTGCAGCCCCGATTTTAGCGCCAAGAACGCTTATCGTAAGAAACATTGCAGCTATATTTATTGCAGGCCCTGAAAACAGAAAAGTCACAGCAGGCCCGAGCCCTGCGCCCCTTTTTCTTATCCCTGCGAATATGGGAAGTATTGTGCATGAGCACACTGCAAGTATTGCCCCTGAAATTGATGCAAAAGCATATGCAAGCGGTTTTTTGCTCCTGCTTCCAAGATACTTAAGAACTGATTCCTTTTTTATGAAAACAGATATTGCGCCTGCGATGAAAAGAGCCGGAATAAGGCAGGTTATTACATGAAGCCGCGCATAATCCTGAAGCATTGAGATTCCACTCAGAAATGAGCTTTCAAACCACACGCTTCCTTTTGGGATTAAATAAAATACTGATAATACTGCAATTATAGATAATAAGATTTTAACATCACTTTTTTCCATTTCAAACCT
>JAPLZQ010000049.1 GCA_026394965.1 Candidatus Woesearchaeota archaeon | reverse complement strand
ATACATCCGACAGTCATTGCAAAGGGCTATATGCTTGCAGCAAACAAGGCGCAGGTCATACTCAATGAAATCGGTGAATCTGTGACAGAAAAGGACACAGCAATCCTTCAGAAGATTGCAGAGACAGCAATGACAGGGAAGGGCGCAGAATATGAAAAGGAAAAGCTTTCCAGGATTGCATGCGATGCAGTTAAAAAGGTAATGGACAAGCAGGGAAGCTCAATCTCAATAAGCATGGACAACATAAAGATAGAGAAGAAGGTTGGGGCAGGAATTGAGGACACCACCCTGATTGACGGAATTGTGCTTGACAAGGAAAGAGTTCATTCCGGAATGCCAATCTCTGTGAAAAACGCAAAAATACTCCTTGTGGATTCAGCCCTTGAGATAAAGAACACTGAGACAGAGGCGAAAATTCAGATTACAGACCCCGAAAAGATGCAGTCCTTCCTTGACATGGAAGAGAAAATGATAAGGAACATGGTGGACAAGGTTGTTAAAACAGGCGCAGGCGTTGTGTTCTGCCAGAAAGGCATTGACGACATTGCCCAGCACCTTCTTGCAAAGAAGGGGATGTATGCATCAAGAAGGGTTTCCAAATCAGACATGGAAAAGCTTGAACGGGCTACTGGCGGTAGAATTGTAACATCCCTTGACGACATCTCAGCAAAGGACCTTGGGTTCGCAGGGCTCGTTGAGGAGAGAAAGACAGGTGACGAGTCAATGACATATGTCATGCAGTGCACAAACCCTAAAGCAGTCACAATCCTCATAAGGGGAGGGAGTGAGCATGTTATTGATGAGATAAAAAGGGCAATGGAGGATGCAATCGGGGATGTTTCCGCTGCGCTCAAGGTTGGAAAGATTGTGGGCGGGGCAGGCTCGGTTGAGGCTGAATTAGCAAAGCAATTAAGGAAATTTGCAGACACCCTTAACGGCAGGGAGCAGCTTGCTGTCCAGGCATTTGCAGACTCAATTGAGGTTATCCCAAGGACTCTTGCAGAAAACGCAGGGCTTGACCCGATTGATGTCCTGACTGAGATAAAGGCAGCGCATGAAAAGGGGAGGAAATGGGCTGGAATTGATGTGTTCTCAGGAAAGGTCATTGATGCATTGAAGGAGGGTGTCATTGAGCCGCTGAAAATAAAAACCCAGGCAATAAAGTCAGCATCCGAGGTTTCAATAATGATACTAAGGATTGACGATGTGATTGCCTCCAGCAGTTCAGGGAAGGAAACGCCCCAAATGCCCCAGGGAATGGGCGGCGGAATGCCCGAATACTAAAAAGTAATTTAATAATTATTTTTTTTAATCCTTCTTCTTATTTTTTCATTAAATTTAAAAATTTTTAAGTCAGGCAGAAGAATCATAATGAACAGTAATATTGCTGGTTTATATTAATAATTATAAGATTAATAATTTTTATTAGATAAAAATATTAAGAAAAATAATATGATGAAAAGAGAGAAAATCTGTCTTATTAATTTATTTCAACTTTCTGGGACAATGACTGCCCGGGCATCCCTGTTTCAAAAAGTATCCTTATCGCACCGCTGTTTCCGTGAGGAGCCCTTATTTCCCCGGTTATCTCTTTTCCTGCGGGGCTCTTCCAGACAGCCTTCTTTCCGACAAGCTTCTTCGCATCTTCCTTTGAGTTGAATCCTTCAACATGGATTATCATCTGATTGTTATGGGTCACTCGCCTGCTCCTTTTGAAGCTCATTATTGTTCCTTGCATGGTTATCTTGGAAAAGGCACCCATTTAAAAACTTTATCTTTTTTATTACGCCAATACAAAAACATTTTTAAAGGAACCGGATTTTCGCCTGCATATGGTAAACATAAGAATTTCAAAGCTAAGCATGTATGGAAACCCTAATATCGGGCTCTACTGCTATGCAACTGACAGATACTGCCTTGTAGGAAGGGTTGTTTCTGACAAGTTCGCTTCTGAGATAGGAAAAATCCTTGGAGTTCCAGTTCACAGGATAAACATAGCAGGAATATCCCTGATTGGAGACCTGATTGCAGGAAATGACAGATGCCTTCTCGTTCCAAAAATTGTATTTGATGACGAACTTTCCGAGCTTGACAGGCTTGGGATAAAATACAGGGTTGTTGGAGGGGATTTGACTGCCCTTGGGAACAACATGCTTGCAAATAACAATGGGGCAGTAATAAGCAGCGAATATTCTGATGAGGAAACTCTCGAAATTGAGGAAGCTCTTGGAGTAAAAGTGCTGAGAGCAAAAATCGGGCAGATGACAATAGTCGGCTCATCAGCAATAATGAATGCAACCTCAGGGGTAATAAATCCGAACATAAGCCCTGCAGAGAAATCCCTCTTTGAGGATACTCTGAAGGTGAAATTCTACAGAAGCACAGTTAACTTTGGAAACCCATTTGTTAAGTCTGGAATGATACTTAATTCAAAAGGGCTTATCCTTGGAGATCCCACTACAACAATAGAGCTTATGCAGATTCAGGAAGCATTTGAGTGAGGGAAAAACATGCACGAGCACAATCACGACGGGAAAAGCGCAGCAGAAGAGGAGATGCAGCAGAAATACCTTGAGCTGAACCTTCTTGACTCGCAGATGAAGCAGTTTCAGGAGCAGATAAGGACAGTTGAGGAGCAGCTTATGCAGCTTGCGGTCTCAATGCAGGCAGTT
>JAPLZQ010000048.1 GCA_026394965.1 Candidatus Woesearchaeota archaeon | reverse complement strand
GAATTCTGCAGCGCGGGCGGGAAATCTTTCAGGTTTTTTGCTTGCTGCAGAGGTCTTGAGAGGTTATGATAGATGAAAAAGGAGAAATCAGAGGCAAAAATCAGCCAGAATAATTCTAATCCGCAAGAAAACAAATTTATTGAAAAGATAGTCCCGGACTTTTCAGCAATTGTGGAAGGCGCGCTCTCAAGGAAGATTGAAGGGGGGGAAATCCTTCCGAACAAAATCCTTCTGCACGAGGCGGCAGTTGCAGAGCTTGAGCACATGGCTTCTGAGGAAAAGTCCTTGGGATTCATGGGGCTTGATGAACTAATGAGAATAAGGGAGCTTTCAAAATCAAAGGGCTTTTCAATAGAATTCTTGGGAAGAAAGCCCTCTCCGGGAGAGCTTGAGCGAGCTTCAGTTGCTGATATTGATTCAATGATAATGGAGCTTTGCTATAATGAGGATTCAGCTTTAATTACTTCAAATAAGATTCAGGCGAGGGTTGCAAAGGCAAGGGGAGTAAATCTTATCCTTGTTGAGCCGAAGTCGCTTTTCCCAAGTAAGATTCAATTGAAGTCCTTCTTTGATCCGGAGACCATGAGCGTGCATTTGAGGGAGAATGTCTTTCCAGTTGCAAAAAAGGGAATGCCCGGAAACTGGAAGTTTGTAGTCCTTTCAGACAAGCAGCTTACAAGGGAAAAAATCCAGGAGATTTCAACCGAGATAATTGAACAGGCGGGATTCAGCAGGGCTGGGTTCATTGAGATAGACAGGCCAGGTTCAACAATAGTCCAGCTTGGAGAATACAGGATTGTGATAACAAGGCCGCCTTTTTCAGACGGATGGGAAATAACAGCGGTAAAACCAATAAAAAAGCTCTCGCTTTCAGAATACCAAATGTCAGACAATTTAAGGCAGAGGATATCTGAGCATGCAGAGGGAATATTAATTGCCGGCTCTCCTGGAATGGGAAAGAGCACATTTGCCCAGGCGCTTGCTGAGTTCTATTCCTCAAAGCAGAAGATAGTCAAGACAATCGAAGCGCCAAGAGACTTAGTGCTTCCAGAGGAGATAACTCAGTATTCAATGAGCAACGGAACCCCACAGGAAATCCATGATATTCTTCTTCTCTCAAGGCCTGACTACACGATATTTGACGAGATGAGAAACACAGATGATTTCAGGCTTTTTGCAGACTTAAGGCTTTCAGGCATAGGGCTTGCAGGTGTTGTGCACGCAACAAACCCGATTGATGCAATCCAGAGGTTTGTAGGAAGGATTGAACTTGGAGTGATACCCCAGATAATTGACACTGTGATTTTCATAAAAAACGGAGCAGTGGAAAAGGTGCTGAGTCTAAGGATGGTTGTAAAGGTTCCATCAGGAATGACTGAGGCTGACCTTGCAAGGCCGATTGTAGTTGTTGCTGATTTTGAAACCAAGAAGGTTGAATACGAGCTTTATTCCTACGGCGAGGAAACTGTCGTTGTTCCTGTTACTCCCGAAATGTCAGAGATGAGCCCTGCAAGGAACCTTGCCGGGCAGAAGATAGAGGAATTCTTCCAGGGATATTCAGACAAGGTAAAAGTGTCATTTGAGTCTGAGCACAAGGCAGTTGTTCATGTTCCCGAAGGATTAATAGGCAAGATTATCGGAAAGGAAGGGGAAAATATAAGAAAGATTGAGGAAAAGCTTGGGATAGGGCTGGACATAAAGCCAATTGAGGAAAATTCCAATGAAGAGAAAATTGAGGAAGGGAAAACCCCTTCAAATTCAATAAGGTTCAACGCAAAGATTGTGAAAAAGGGCGCGGTTTTTGCAGTCCCTCCAGAGTATTCCCGAAAAGAGGTCAGAATTCTCATAAACGGCGAATTCATAATGTCTGCAAATGTGGGAAAGGAAGGAATTGTTAAGATTAGCGGCAAGCACAAGATTGGAAGGATAATAATTGACGCAATAAACGCAGGGGACAAGGTTTCAATAACAAGATGAGAACTTATGAAGTTGTGATAATAGGCGCAGGACCTGCCGGATTTTTCTCAGCGCTCTACCTTTCAGAGAATCTTCCCCAGGTTTCAGGAAAGGTTCTTCTGATAGACAAGAGCAGCCATATCGGGGGGATGGGCGCAAGGACAGACGGGAAATTAAACCTCACAACAGAAATAGGGATGGAGCTTCCTGAATTGAGGATAAAAAAGGAATATGCAGAGAAGCTCATATCATACATTGATTCGCAGTTCAACCAGTTTGAGGAACTGGACTTATTAGGAACAGACAAGGAAAAAGTTTCATTCTGGGAGGAAAAGCTGAAAGGGGCAGGGCTTACCCTGATTCCCGCACGGCAGCGCCACATGGGGACAGATAGGGCTTACCGGATAATGAACAATTTCAGGGAGCTTCTCATAAAAAAGGAGGTTTCATTAATGCTTGGGAAGGAAGTCATTGACATTGTAAAGAAGAAGGACGGATTTCTTGTTGTTTTTGAAGATGAGGAAATTAATTGCAAATACATCATTGCAGCGCCGGGAAGGACAGGGGCATACTGGTTCAGAAGCATTGCAAACAAGCTCGGAATAGAATGGACATACGGAAACATTGACATAGGGCTGAGAATAGAGATTGACTCAAAAATTATGAAGGAGATAACTGACATAATATACGACCCCAAGATAAGGTATGTAACATCATCGCACGGAGACAAGGTAAGGACATTCTGCACAAACCCAAACGGGTATATTGCAATTGAGGACTACAAGGAATTCAAGATAGTCAACGGGCACGCCCTTAATACAAAGAAGTCGGAAAACACAAACTTTGCAATACTTCAGACAATAGGGCTTCACGCGCCTTTTGTGGACACAACAGAATACGGGAAGAACATTGCAATGAATGTGAATCTTCTTGGCGGCAATAAGCCGATACTTCAGCGGCTTGGAGACCTTCTGCGGGGCAGGAGGACAAAGCTTGAGAGGTTCTATGATTACGGAAATCTTGAGCCGACAATCGCCTATGGAAACGGCTCGCAGGAGATTTCAGGGGCAGTAACCCTTGGAGACATCTCAATGATTTACTCAAAGAGAATCCTTGACAATCTTATGGAATTCCTCAACAAGCTTGACAGCGTATTTCCCGGAGTATACCATCCCCAGACATTAATCTATGCGCCTGAGATAAAGTTTTACGACATAAAATACTCAACAACAACCCTTCTTGAAACAAACATAGAAAACATCTTTGTAGCAGGTGACGGCTGCGGAAAGTCAAGGGGTATAGTCGGGGCAGCCCTTACAGGGATACTTGCTGCAACAGGGATAATCTCAAAATTCAAGAAAGTGGACTTTTCTGAAATAGAATACGGCGCTGAATCAAAGCAGCAGAAATTGTAAGGGGAATTCGTAAATTATTTATACTATCATTTAGATTATCCTCTATAAAACAGCAAGAATACTGGCAGTAAAGCCAAGAGGCGGAAAAAAATGCTTGACATAAAGTTTGTTATTGAGAATCCAAATGCAGTAAAAAAGGATCTTCAAAAGAGAGGAGACTCTGAAAAGATAAAATGGCTTGATGAGATTATTGACAACACTTCCCAGATAAAGGAGATAAGGGCAGAGGAAGAGCTTCTCAGAAAGAAGAGAAATGAGATTTCCAAGAGCATAAACTCGGCAAAGAAGGAAGGAAAGGACGCAAAAAAGTTCATTGACGAGGCAGCCCAAATCCCCAAAGAGATTGCAAGAAAGGATGAAACATTAAAGGAGATTGAGGATAGGAACAGATACCTTCTTATGAGAATCCCAAACATCCTGCATGAAAGCGTGCCTGTTGGAAAAGATAGCAGTGAGAATGTTGAAGTCAGGAAATGGGGCAGTATCAAAAAGCCCGGTTTTGAACTTAAGCCGCACGGAGAGCTTGCAGAAGAATTGAGAATAGCGGACTTCAAGACAGCAACAATGGTTTCTGGCTCAGGATTTGTCTATGTAAAGGGCGCGCTTGCGCTTCTGGACTTATCCCTCCAGAGATTTGCAATAGACCATCTTATAAAAAAGGGCTTTACGCTTATAGAGCCGCCTCTTATGGTTGGAAGGGAAGCGTATGAAGGGGTAACATCCCTTGACGATTTCCAGAATGTAATGTACAAGATTGACGGGGAGGATATGTACCTGATTGCAACCTCAGAGCATCCGATTGTTGCGATGCACAAGGATTCAGTTATTGATGAAAAAGAGCTTCCGCTGAGGTATGTCGGAGTAAGCCCGTGCTTCAGAAGGGAAATAGGAAGCCACGGCGTAGACACAAGAGGGTTTTTCAGGATGCATCAGTTCAACAAAGTTGAGCAGGTCGTGTTCTGTCTTCCAGAGGATTCGTGGAAAATCCATGAGGAAATTCAGCACAACACAGAGGAGCTTCTCCAGGCGCTTGAAATTCCTTATCATGTTGTAAACATCTGCACAGGAGACATTGGGATTGTTGCAGCAAAGAAATATGACATTGAAGCATGGTTTCCGAGAGAGGGGAAATACGCAGAGGTTACATCATGCTCGAACTGCACTTCATATCAGGCTGTGCGCTCAAACATAAAATACAGGAAGGCAGACGGCACAAAGGAATACCTGCACACCCTCAACAACACAGGGCTTGCAACATCCAGGATAATTAGGGCAATCCTTGAGAATTACCAGAATGAGGACGGCTCAATCACAGTTCCAAAAGTGCTTCTCCCGTACATGAATGGTATAACAAAGATAGGACCTAAAAAGTTAAACTGAATATAAAGAATCTGAGGGTGATAGGAATGATAGTTGACTTAAACCATTCGGATTTTGAAAAAGAGATAATCAATTCTGAAAAGCCTGCGATAGTTAAGTTTTATTCCCTCTGGAACAGCGCATCCAGGAATTTTTCAGAAATGTTCAGCGAGATGTCATTGGAGTATGAAGGGAAGATAAAGTTTGCAGAGAGCAACATTGACGGCGACCCATCCATTGCGCAAAATCTTGGGATATCAAAAATCCCATCAATTGCAATATTCTTTGCAGGAAAAGAGCTTAAACAAATGCTAAATCCCTCAAAGGCGCTTCTCAGGGTTGAGCTTGATTCTGCATTAAGAAAATCAAGGAAAATCTAATTTGCGTTAAGGAAAGATTTTTATATTAATTCTAAGCAAGAAAAACAATGATTGAAATTGGAGTGATTTTCGGGATAATATCAATGTTTGCCTGGGGCATTTCTGATTTCCTTGCAGCAAGAAGCGTTAAGAAAGAATCGGTTTTTTCAGTGTTCTTCTGGAGCCAGATGGCAAGCACGCTTCTTCTATTCATATTATTCAGGAAGTTTGACTTTTCAGGAATAAGCGCCAAGGCGCTGATTTTTATAATTATCACTTCAGTAGTTGACATTGTTGCGTATCTTGCATACTACAAAGCGTTCTCTGTCGGGAAAACCTCAATAATAAGCCCGGTTGTTTCCTGCTGGGCAGCAGTAACTGTTGTCTTGAGCGTAATTTTATTCGGGGAAAAATTGTCTGCAGTTCAGGTTCTCGGAATATTGCTTGCAATTTTCGGCTCAGTGTTTATCTCATTTAAGATTCACGAAATAAGGGGAAGAAAAATTAAATCAAAGGGGCTCGGGCTTGCTGTAATTGCGATGCTCGCATGGGGCTCGCAGGTTGTTTTCATAAGAGCGCTTGTCGGAGAGCTTGGATGGTTCATGCCGACAATTCTAATCAAGCTCGCGCTTATCCCTATTGCATTTATTTATGCAAAGGCATCAAAGCAGGGCTTGAATCTCTCAAAAAAAAGCATTGTTCCGATGATTGCTGTTGGCGCGCTTGAGTCAATTGGGTTCCTCGCAATAAGCTACGGGATAAATTCAGCGTATGCATCAATTGTTGCCCCAGTAAGCGCTGCATTCCCTCTTGTGACAATTCTTCTTGCAAGGATATTCTTCAAGGAAACAATGGAAGGCAACCAGAAAATCGGGGCAATAATGATAATTGCGGGAATTATTCTCCTCTCTGTTGCATGAAGCAATAAAAGAAAACTATTTAAAGAGAGCAAAAATGCCAATAATAATCTTCTGATAGCGGGGTAGAGCAGACAGGAGTGCTCGATGGGCTCATAACCCATAGGTCGGCGGTTCAAATCCTCCCCCCGCTACCTTATTTTTCTGAATTAGTAATTATGTTTTGTGCTTAATCTTTTTTTTGTCTCTGCATTATTTTTATGATTCAATTCAGTTATGTTTTTATATTATTGATTGATTACCGGTATTATGGCTGAAAAAGCGAATGAGGAAGATGGAAGAGGGTATGTTTTCCTTCCCAAGACAGCAGATGCAAAATTCCAGGCATCCGGAAAGAATCTTTCTGAAGCCCTAATTAATTCTGCCTTAGCAATGTTTTCGCTTATGGTAAAGGAAAAAGTCGCTGAGAAGGCAGACAAGGAAATAAGAGTGTCTGCAGAGGACATTGAGCACCTGTGCGTTAAATTCCTTGACGAGCTTTTGTTCCTTATTGATTCAGAGGAATTTATCCTTTCAAAAATAAAAAAAATAAAAATAGAGAAGAAAAACGCATATTTCCTGTCCGCAGTTGTTTCAGGAGACAATCTTCGCAATTACACTTTCAGAGAAGTTGTAAAGGCAGTAACATTCAATGAGCTTAAAATTACAGAGGAAAAAAAGAAAACCACAATTCAGATGGTTCTTGATACATAAAAGGTACTCAATTATGGAAATCAAAAAAATCAATGATTTTATCTGGGAAATTGCAAAAGAAGGAAAGATGAATGTGCCCGCGAGGATATATACCTCAGAGCAGCTTTTCTCAAAGATAAAAGAGGACAAGACAATACTTCAGATAATGAATGTTGCCTGCCTTCCTGGAATAATAAAGCATGCGCTTGCGATGCCAGATGCGCACGAAGGATACGGATTTCCAATAGGCGGCGTCGCTGCATTTGACTTAGATGACGGAATAATTTCTCCTGGCGGAGTGGGCTATGACATAAACTGCTCTGTAAGGTTATTGAGGACAGATTATTATGAGCAGGACATTTTAGCAAAGAAAAAGGATTTGCTGAACGCAATTTTCAAGGAAGTGCCTGCAGGCGTTGGTAAAGACGGAATTATGAAGCTTTCCCGCGACGCAGTAAAAGAAGTGATTGAAAAAGGGGCAAAATGGGCTGTTGAGCAGGGCTATGGATATTCCCATGATACAGACAGAATTGAGGAAAACGGATGCATGAAAACAGCTGACGCAGGCTTTGTGTCAGACAGGGCGATAAAAAGAGGGCTTCCCCAGCTTGGAACCCTCGGGAGCGGAAATCATTTCCTTGAAATCCA
>JAPLZQ010000047.1 GCA_026394965.1 Candidatus Woesearchaeota archaeon | reverse complement strand
GGAATTGTCCTTGGACTTTCAGGAGGGCTTGACAGCAGTGTTGTTGCAGCTTTAGGAAAAAATGCGCTTGGCAAGGAAAAAGTGCACGGAATGATAATGCCTTCTTCTTCAAACACAAAATCTGATTACGATGATGCAGTTTCATTGGCAAAGAATCTAGGAATTTCATATGAGGCAAAACCTATTGAGGGCATTATTGATTCATTCAGGAAGACAGTATTGTTTAATGAGAAAATGTCTTATGCAAACATAAAGCCACGGATAAGAATGGCTCTCCTTTACGGATACGCAAACTCCAAAAACTATCTGGTGGCCGGGACAGGAAACCGCTCTGAGATAATGATTGGGTATTTCACAAAATTTGGTGATGGCGGAGCTGATATTTTCCCTATAGGAAGCTTGTACAAAACCCAGGTTTTCGAACTTGCAAAATATCTTGGAATTCCTGAACCAATAATTAATAAGAAGCCCAGCGCAGGGCTTTGGGAAAACCAGACAGACGAAGATGAGATTGGGATAACATATCACAATCTTGATTTGATTCTTGCGGGGATTGAGCTTGGGCTTTCAGACAAGGAAATTTATTGCGCAACGGGAATTGATGATTCTGCAATAGAAATGGTTGTAAAAAGAATAAGGAATTCAGCGCATAAAAGAATTGCCCCAAAACCGCCAAAAATCAATTCATTTGATTTTGGAGATTTTCCGCCGAACCAGGAGGCAGATTAAATGCCTGAAAAAACAAGGAGGGGAATTTTCATTGGGAGGTTCCAGCCTTTTCATATAGGGCACCTTGCTGTTGTTGAGGAGATGAATAAAAACTCAAATCTTGATGAAATCATAATAGCAATAGGAAGCTACCAGTATGATTATTCTCACAAGAAGCCGGATCAGGACATAGCAGAGAATCCTTTTACAGGAGAGGAAAGGAAGGAGATGATTAATTCTGTCCTTAAGAACAGAATATCAAAACAGAGCATCGTAATACCCCTTCCGGATATCCACAACTTTCCAAAATGGGTGTCCTATGTGAAAGAGAATGTTCCTGAGTTTGAAATTGTATATTCTGGAAACACGATTGTCAGGGAGCTTTTCCTTAAAGAGGGCTATAAAGTTGAAAGCGTGAGCAGGTATGAGGTTTCTGCAACCACAATCAGGAATATGATTTCAAAAAATGAGGGAAAATGGAAATCTCTTGTCCCTTCTGAAGTGGCGGATTTCATTGAAAATATTGGCGGTGAAGAGCGCATAAGGGAATTATATGCAAAAAAAGAACTGTTGAGAAGTCCGAGCCCCGCAGCAGACATCATAATAAAATATCTTGGCAAAAATCCTTATGATAACAACCGCAATTCCAATGAAAGTAATTCTGCTGGAATTGTTCTTGTGGAAAGAAAATATCAGCCGTTTGGCTGGGCTCTTCCAGGCGGCTTCATTGAATATGGGGAAACTGCTGAAGATGCTGCTGTAAGGGAAGCGTTTGAGGAAACAGGGCTTGAGGTTGAAATTGAGCGGCTTCTCGGAGTTTATTCAGACCCAAAGCGCGACTGCAGGAAGCATGTGCTTTCAGTGTGCTATGTTGCACATTCATTTGGGGAGCCGAAAGCAGGAGATGATGCCAAGGGAATAGCGGTTGTAAATGAAAAAGAACTTGAGAATTTCATAAGGGAAAAATGTCTTGCGTTTGACCATGAAAAAATTTTAATGGACTATCTTGAGAGCGAAAAGGGGAGATAGGGTTTTTAATAAGTGTAAATTTTACCAAAATGTTTTTAAACTTCATTAAATGCATAATGTGAAATGGAAAATGGCTCTAAAATTTCATTAACAGTTGACATAATCCTCTTTACAATCCAGAACAGCAACCTTGAGGTTCTTCTCATAAAAAGGCTCGCTGAGCCTTTCAGGGATTTCTGGGCGATACCTGGCGGTTTCATAAAGCCCGATGAGGAGATATCTGCGGCTGCAGAAAGGGAGCTCTGCGAGGAAACAGGGGTTAAAAATGCCTATCTCGCCCAGCTTTACACAAAGGGCGATATCGGAAGGGATCCAAGGGGAAGGGTTATAACTGTAGTTTATTATGCCCTTTTGGATTCATCAAAAATCAGGTTATGCTCTTCAACAGATGCCAAGGATGCAACATGGTTCCCGATAAAAAAGCTTCCGAAGCTTGCTTTTGACCATGAAAAGATAATCAGCCATGCTGTTGAAAGGCTCAGGAACAGGGTGGAATACACAAACATAGCATTCCGGCTTCTTCCCAAAAAATTCACCTTAAGCGAGCTTCAGAAAGTTTATGAGATAATACTTGACAGAAAGCTGGACAAGAGGAATTTCAGGAAAAATGTGAAAAAGCTGAACATCCTTGAAGAGCACAACGAGACAAAAATGACTGGGATTCACCGCCCGGCAAAGCTATATTCTTTCATAAAAAGCGGTGATTTGGGAATCTTTCGTGCGCAGAAAAGAGTTACAGGATAATCCTTTTCCGGATTATTTCTTTTTTATGAGAAAAAATTTTTTACTGCTATAGTTGCGTATGCTGCCTTCTTTAACCGGAATGAAAGAGTGATTTTCTGCTTTCCGGAGTTAACCTCATCGCTTAAAAGCTCAGACACCTTGAGCATTTCAATTTCGCAGAATGCGCTCCTTTCCTCCCCTTCCATTGAGAGTTCTGGAATGGAATTGATTATGAAATCCCTTTCTGATATTCCCTCCTCTTTCAATATTTTTTTTATGATTGCGTTCATTTTTTTAGTGAGCGGGCTTTTTTCATCATCCATCTCGCTTCCAAATCCTATGAGCGGAATCATCGGATTTTGCTCCTGAACTGTTCCGCTGTCAACTGCTTTTTTAGGAAATATTAAAATTCCTCTGCTGTAGCTGAGCTCAATGCACTCATCAAACCAATCCTT
>JAPLZQ010000046.1 GCA_026394965.1 Candidatus Woesearchaeota archaeon | reverse complement strand
CGGGCCATCCTGAAATGGTTATGCTGTTTGCCTTTTCCTTTTCTGCAAAGAACTGCTGGTAAATCTCCTCTGTTATATGGGGAGTAATCGGAGAATAGAGTTTTATTATTGTAAGGAATCCTGTATAAAGAGCGTATTTTGCAGAGTCAATGCTCTTCTTTTCATACTTATCGCTGTTGTAGAGCCTGTCCTTCACTATTTCAAGATACTCATCGCAGAACTCATGCCAGAAGAAGTTCTCAACATCCAGCCTTACGCGGACAAATTCATAAGAGTCAAATGCCTCTGTGCAGCTCTTCACAAGGGAAGAGAGTTTTGAGAGAAGCCACTGGTCTATAAGCTCAATCTCCTTCGGCTTCCTGCACTCATAATCAGAAAGGTGCGGTATTGTGAATTTTGATGCGTTCCATAGCTTATTGACAAATCTCTGCCCTGCAACAAATTCCTTCTCATTGAACCAAACATCCTCGCCCAGTTTTGAGCTTGCCGCCCAGAACCTCAGGCAGTCTGCGGAATACTTGGATATCATTTCAAGCGGGTCAATAACATTCCCCTTGCTTTTGCTCATCTTCTTCCCGTGCTGGTCAAGAGCCCAGCCGTTAATCATTATGTCCTTCCAGGGAACCTCCTTGTTGTGCAAAAGCCCCTTGACAACTGTGTTGAAAGCCCAGAATGTTATGATGTCATGCCCCTGGGCGCGCAGGCTCATGGGATACATCCTGTCAAAAAACTTGTCATCCTCCCTCCACTTAAGGGCTATCTCAGGTGAAAGCGAGCTTGTAGCCCATGTGTCAAGCACATCCTTCTCAGGCTCGAAATCCTTTCCGCCGCATTTGGGGCACTCACCCTTCGGCTTGTCCTCAAGAGTGTCAACTGGAAGCGTCTTTTCATCTGCAAGGATTATCTCGCCGCACTTCCTGCAGTACCAGACCGGGAAGGGAACCCCGAAATACCTCTGCCTGGAAATGCACCAGTCCCACTGAAGCCCGTTTATCCAGTTTTCAAACCTTAAGCGCATGTGCTCGGGGTGCCAGCGTATCTTCTGCCCTGCCTCAATGAACTTGTCCTTCAGGTCAAGGTATTTTATGAACCACTGCTCTGTAACGAGGAACTCTATCTCTGTTCCGCATCTCTCATGAACATTAACCATGTGCTTTATCGGCTTCTGCGCAAAAAGAAGCTCTTTTCCCTTAAGGTCTGCAATTATTTTCTTTCTCGCCTCCTTTATCGAAAGCCCGGAATAAGCTCCTGCAGTTTCATTCATTGTGCCGTTCCTGTTTATTGCAATCTTAAGCGGAAGCGAATATGCCTTCCACCACTCCATATCTGTCTGGTCTCCGAATGTGCAGCACATGACTACTCCTGTGCCCTTTTCCGGGTCTGCCCTTGAATCGCCTATTATCGGGACAAAATAATCAAAAAGCGGAACCTTCGCCTTCTTCCCTATAAGCCCAGCATTCCTCTTGTCTTCAGGATGCACGAAAACTGCCACGCATGCAGGAAGAAGCTCTGGCCTTGTTGTTGCAATGTGAATTTTATTCCCGTCCTCAAGCTCAAAAAGAATCTCATTGAACTGGGACTCAATCTCCTTGTCCAAAAGCTCTGCCTGGGCAATTGCCGTCGTGCACTCGGGGCACCAGAGGGCAGGCGCGGTCTTCCGGTATTCCCTGCCCATCTTGTAAAGTTCCAGGAATGAGCGCTGGCTTGTCTTCCTGCACCAATCTTCAATGGTGTGATAGCTTAAGCTCCAATCGCATGCCATCCCAAGCGCCTGCCAGGACTGCTTAAGGGACTTCTCAACCTCGGATGTCTCCTTAAGGCATATTTTCACAAACTCTGAGCGCGGCATTTCAGTTGAGCGCTTTCCAATTTTCTTCTCAACAAACCGCTCTGTTGCAAGCCCGTTGTCGTCAAATCCGAAAGGGTAGAAAACATTTTCCCCTTTCATTATATGGTATCTTGCAATGAAATCCATCTGGCTGTATCCAAAGGCGTGCCCCATGTGCATAGCGCCTGAAACAGTAGGAGGCGGAGTGTCAATTGAATACACCGGCTTCTTGGATTTGGGATTAAACTTGAAAACCTCTTCCTTTTCCCAGAAGAGCTGCCATTTCTTCTCAGAAACACCTGCATTATAAGCGTCCTGCTTTTCATCTGATTTTTGCTTTTCCATTTTTTTCCGTCTTCATGAATATCCAATGCAACCGGCATTATGCCTTAAGCAGGAATATTTATATATGAACCCTGCGCTAGACAAATGCGTTTTAACTGAATTTAACAGCCTTAAAGAATGTTAAGGAGTGTTATGGTTCATTTAAAAACTTTTTGTAAAAGATATTTAAATTAAGGCGGGATTTAAGGAAAAAAGGTGGCTTTGCTTGGCTGAAAATGAAAGAATTGGGAAAGAAAAAGATTCTTCTGGGCAGCTTCCCTGGACAAGGAAATACCAGCCGAAAAAGAGCTCTGAAATTCTCGGGCAGGAAAGCCAGGTCAAGGCAGTAAAAAAGTTCATTGAGAACTTCAGGAATGAGAAAAAAAAGGCGCTTCTCCTCTACGGACCTTCCGGGACAGGAAAGACCTCGCTTGTGCATGCAATAGCAAGAGAGAACAAAATTGAAATTCTTGAGGTAAATGCATCTGACTTCCGCGGAAGCGAGCAAATCCAGTCAACAATAGGAAATGCCTCAAAGCAGGCATCCCTTTTTGCACGGGACAAAATCCTGCTTATCGATGAGGTTGACGGAATTTCGGGGCAGAATGACCGCGGCGGAATGCCCACTCTTGCAAAGATAATATCAGAGACATCCTTTCCTGTGATAATGACCGCAGGGTTCAAGGAAGACCCCCGCGAGATACACTGGGACTCAAAATACAGCACTCTCAAGACAAAATCAACTCTTGTGAGATTTGACAAAGTTGGAAGCGAGCACATATTTGCACTCCTTAAAAAAATCGCCGGGCTTGAAAACCTGAAGGTTGAGGATGAAATCCTCAAAAGGATTGCAAGGCACTCCGGAGGGGATGCAAGGGCTGCTTTGACAGACTTTGAAACATTTGCAGATGAATGCGTCGGAAAAAAGGGGAATGTATCGCTTGAAGAGGCAAAGTGCTTCCTTGAAACTCTTGGAGGGAGAAAGCTTGTGGAAAGCATGCCCTCTGCTTTGATAAAAATCTTCAGGTCAATGAATTTTGAGATTGCCTCATCTGCATTTGACTCAGTTGATGAGGACATTGACTCACAAGTGATGTGGATTGATGAAAACCTTCCAAAGGAATACCGGAATGCAGATGAGCTTAACCGGGCATATGAAATGCTCTCCAAGGCAGACATGTTCAAGGGCAGGATAAAAAAAAGGCAGTACTGGGGCTTCTTAAGAACCATAGGAATTCTCATAAGCTCGGGAATTGCTGTTTCAAAAGACAAAAAGCCGGAGCATTCTGCATCATACAAGCAGCCGGAAAGGCTTCTTGACTTCTGGAAGGCAAACATGAAATACCAGAAGAGAAAGGCAATTGCAAAAAAATTCGCAAAAAAGTCGCACTCCTCAGAAAGGGAGGCAACATACTCAATCCCCTATCTCAAGATAATCTTTCATAAAGACAGGAAGATGGCTGATAAAATCGCAAAGAGCCTTGAGCTTGATGAAGAAGAGATTGACTGGCTGAAAAGATGAATTATCCTGAATAAAAATTATTGAAGGTAAAAAAAATGGAAAATGACTTTTCATTAAGGGATATAACAAATCTCTCTTTGGAGATAAGCAATAGATTTGCAGAAGTTTCTGAACTGATAATAATCACAGCAGCTTCATTCCTCATACCGTTCCTTATCGGGCATCCGCAGCTGATTGTTGGGATTGCTGTAAATATTTTGCTTATTGAGTCAGCGCTTTATCTGAAGGATTACCGGCTTGCTGCGCCAATAATATTGCCGAGCATAGGAGCCCTTTTAAGGGCTGCGCTTTTTGGCGGCTTAACAAAATATCTGGTGTTCATGCTTCCCTTCATTTGGATTGGAAATTCTATTCTTGTGTTTGCTGTAAAGGAATTGAACCTGCTCATGAAAAAGAATTTTCTGCTGTCAGGCTTTTCAGGTGTAATCCTGAAATCCGGCTTCCTGTTTGCATCAGCATATCTGCTTTTCAGGTTCGGGCTT
>JAPLZQ010000045.1 GCA_026394965.1 Candidatus Woesearchaeota archaeon | reverse complement strand
ATTATGCTTCTCGGTGGGCGCTCCTGGAAGCGAGGATTTGAAATGGGCTAAGGATGTGTCCTATGCATTGAATCTTCCGCTTTATGTAAAGGAATTCTCAATTGATGATTTCAGCGAAGCGCTTTCTGATGTTGTGAAAATCCTGAAAACAGATGATGCTGTAAAGGCATCAATAGGCGCTGTCACATATTCTGCGCTTAAGCTTGCAAAAGAGCACGGGGTAAATATGGTTTTCAGCGGGCTTGGCTCAGAAGAGATTTTTGCAGGCTATGAAAGACATTTGAAATCCCTTAAATGGGGAGATGTGAATGCTGAATGCAGAGCAGGGCTCCATTCAATGTATAAACGCGACATTATGCGCGACTTTCCCCTTGCAGAGTCCCTTGGAATGAGGATAATGACCCCCTTTCTTGATGAGGAGATAATAAGGTTCGGGATGGGGCTTTCCCCTGTTCTGAAGATAAATGATTCTGAAAAGAAAATCATCGTGAGAAAATCAGCGCTTCTTATGGGAATCCCTGAAAAGATTGCAGGGAGGAAAAAAAGGGCTGCCCAGTACGGCTCTGGGTTTGACAAGATTTTGAAGAAGCTTGCAAAGAGAAAGGGATTTTCCTTCAGAAAGGACTATCTGGCAGATATCCTGAAGAAACCCTGAATCACTTTATGTGAAGCTGAATTACATCTCCGTCAGCCATCTGGTGCTCAAGATTGAATTTCTGCCCGGGAAACTTTGCTGATTTCCCCCACACTCTTGCAAACCTTAATTTTTCAACAAAATCAGTGTGAATTTTTCTGCAGATATCTCTTACAGTTGCGCGCTCAAGCATAACCATTGGGTTTTCCATGTCAGGCACCTTTCCCACTTCCTTGAGAAATACCCTGATAAGCTTCATCTTCTGGTAGATTGCCTCTTTCAGGAATTCCAGGTTTATTCCCCTGTCAGCTGAAATCATCACATAATTTACGCTCTGCCCTTTGAGGTTTGCATAGTGCTTTGAAAGCCCGTCCATGTATTCCCTGATCTTTTTTATGTCATCGACAGATACAAGGTCGATTTTATTGAGGACAATGAGCCCTGATGCGTATTTCCTGTTTCCTGTTATCACATCAATAAGCTGTTCAATTGTAATGTCCTCCCTGATTATCACTTCTGCATTGAGAATCCTGAATTCCTTCAGCGCTTCAACTACCTGCTGCTTGGTTATCTTTGTTAATTTCAGAGTTGAGCTTATTATTACTCCGCCCCTTGGCTTCTTGTCTATTCTCACAGCCGGCTTTTTCTGGTTGAGCCTTATCCCTGCGCCATAAAGCTCCCTTCTTATCACAGGAAGCTGCTTTTCAACTGCATATGAATCAACAAGTATGATTACAAGGTCTGCATTTCTAAGGACTGATATTGCCTCTCTTCCCTTGCCTGTCCCGTCAGCTGCGCCGGCAACTATTCCCGGAAGGTCAAGAATCTGAATCTTCGCCTTCTTGTATTCCATGAGCCCGGGAATGCATTCGATGGTTGTGAAGTCATAGCTTGCTGTCTTGGAATTTGCATTTGTAAGCTTGTTTATGAGAGTGGATTTTCCAACAGACGGAAAGCCTATGAGCGCTGCTGTGGCATCGCCCTCTCTTTTTACAGAATAGGATGCATGGAGCGCCTGCTTTCTTATCGCCTTCCTTGACTGAAGCTGTTCCTTCAGCTTTGCAATCTTAACCTTGAGAAGCCCAATAGCATGCTCAGTCCTCTTATTGTATTTTGTGACACTGAGCTCATGCTCCAAATCCTTTATCTGCTGGGAGAGCGAAGAATCATCCATGGATATGGCTTCTGTGTTGGTGTTTTTAAATTTTTTTTAAATTAAAGGGAAATCCTAAAGAAAAGGAAGACAAAACAAAATCAAAATATATTTTAAATAATAATTGATTAAAAATAATTATTATAAAATATATTATAAAAAAATCAAATCGCCAATTTTTTAGGATTTTTGTGAGAGAAAAATATATAAACTAAATTATTTAAAAGATATTTTATTAAGATTATTTTATATTAGATATATTAAAATAATTATTTTCTTATAATACCTTTAGAGTTGGTTTTTTGCTAAATCTTTAAAAACCTCTGTTTTCTCCTAAAAAGCATATGGCTGAAATAAACAACCTTTCTGCAGTTGCTGAGACAGTTGGAAGCGTAAAGGGAGCAGGAATTTCAGTGCTATTCAATAATTTCATAATAGCCGCATTCATAATAGCCTTCGGATTCTTCATCGGAAATTTCCTGGGAAAGCTTCTTTCAAAGATTCTCAGGGAGCTTGAGTTTGACAAGCTTGTTAAGAAAGTGATAAAAAAGAACATACCTGCCGAGCAGATAATATCATATCTGCTGTCCTTTTTGCTTTACATTATTGCAATCGTGCTTGCGCTGAAGAGGCTTGGAATTGCTGAAAACATCTTCAAGTGGATTGCAATTGTTGTGATTGCATTGATTCTTATTTCATTTGCGCTTTCAATAAAGGACTTAATACCAAATTTAGTTGCCGGGAT
>JAPLZQ010000044.1 GCA_026394965.1 Candidatus Woesearchaeota archaeon | reverse complement strand
AAGCAAATGTGACTATTGAGGAAGCGCTCCAGCACAAGACACTCTTTGACAGGAACAAGAAGGAGTGCTAAGCCTTTCTTTTTTCTTCTTTGTATTCCTCAATTATCCTCTTGAAGATATTGTCTTTTTCCTTCTCCCGTTCAATGTCTTCAGGTGAGGCAAGAGCAAAATTTCCGTTCTCATAAATCCTGATTTTGGATTTATCTATGAATGCGAATTTTTTTGCAATCTCTTTTCCCGGCTTTTTTTCAAAGATTATTGTGAATACTTTATCCCTTAGAAAATCAAGGGTTTTTTCGCTGTAAATGTTCGGCTCTTTCACAAGAAGAATGTCATTTTTCCTTATTTTCAGCGCTTTTAATGCCTGCTCGTTCCAGCCGAGGTTTTCCAGCTTCTTCAGGAGCATTTTGCTCCCAAGCTCAGAGATAAATTCATCTGTTTTTGCATTTCTCAGCTTGAGCGCTGAAATCTCCTCTCCCATTTCAGCAATTTTTCTCTGAAGAAATGCGAGGCTTGCGTTCTTGTGGCTTGTTTTCCTTTCAATCTTATTTTCTATGTATTTTTCATCCATCTTTCTTTCGCTCAGGAAAAGCGAAAGCCGCTTTTCAATGCTCTTCAGGTTCTTCTTAATCTTCCTGTTGTATTTTGAAAGCATTGCATTTTCTCCTGAAAGCCTTTCAATTCTTTCTTTCATCCACCTTATGTCCTCTCTTGAGGTTTTGTTCTCATCAACTGAGTCAAGCCTTAACCTCTCTTTCTCAATTTCAAGCAGTTTTCTTTCCTCATCTTTCCTCTGTTCAACCCTTCTCTTTTCCTTGTCAATTGCCTTTTTTATGCTTACATCCCTCTGGATAACATCTTTCTCTATCCTCTCTAAAACCCTTCTGTCATTCTCAATTATGCCTGAAATGGATGCATCATCTTCAATGAATTTTCTAATCTTGAAAATAAGGGGGCTTATTGCCCTTAACGCATATGCGGCAGATGCAACTGCATCAAGCTCATGGCAGTTTTCCTTTTCATAAGGAGATGCAAGCCTTCTCTTTTCCTCAATCAGAAGGTCTTCCTCTGGCGCTGCAATCCTTGCGCCCTTTGCTGCAGCAAATTTCTTTATGAATTCAGGGCAGTTCTTCTTGTCTGTTCCAGCTATAATGCAGTCTATCCCTACAAGGGATTTTAGGAGCTCAGAAAGGCTCATTCCCCTTCCTGAATCAATCTTTATGATTTTCCCGTCCAAATTCAGAACTGCATATGCAGTAGTTGTTCCCGGGTCTATTCCTATTATCCCGTTCATTTAGCGCTCCACTGCCAGAAATACCCTCCTTCGGGGATTACAATTGCATCAGGAATGGGGACAGATGAGATTGTTCCGCCTGCTGTTTTTCTCTCTTCAAATATCCCATAAATCTCATATCCATCCCTTTCCCCGATTATTGAGAGCATTCCCTTTTCCCAGTCAGAAAGTTCAGGAACCTTTATGTAAGTTACTGGCTGATACACTTTTCCGTTGAATTCCATGTCCCTTTCAGGAGTGCTCTTGTTGAAGTCAATGTTTCCTTCGATATGTTTTTCTGTGATGTAGTTCCAGTCCCATTCAGCGTGCACTCCATTCTCAACGCTTTTGTTTCCCAGATAGTTGCTGTCCCTTGCATAGACTACTTCATAAGAAGAGCCGCTGAGCGGCTTCTCGTCAATTATCATTTCAAGGGTGTGGAACTCTGGAAGAGCAGGATGTGTCTTTTCAGAATCATCAAGGGGATGATATGAGCGCCCTGTTGAAAACTCAGCACAGATTTTTATGTAATCCCTTGGCATATCTTTTACAGAAGTTATCTTCAGCCCTGCTGCGCTGTTTCCCACATCAGTTTCTTTCAGGAATTCAGTAACCCGTGTTTGAATAATGTTCTTTCCTTTAATTGATTTTTCAAATAAGGAATATGCGCCAAGCCCCAATACTGCAGTAATCATTGCACATGTTAAAATAAACTCAGCATCCATTCTTTTCATTTGTTGCACCCCGTTTAAGCACGAATTCCTTTTAGGATACCTGATTATTTAAGTTTTTCCCAGAAAAAGGGATTTTATGGTTATAATTCTTTATGTCCTGTAAAAAATGCGCTTAAAATCATTAAATGTTAAAAATAAGCTTAAAAAAGGGTTTTTTTTCAATATTTTTATTAATTTTGCAGCAAAATATCAAGAAACTGAGTAAAATACAATAAAAAAATAAAAAATAATAAAAAATAAATTGCCTTGAATTCTAATCTTCTAAATAGCCTAGACATATGAATGGGTATACTATAATATAATATTTTTCATTGAAAAGATAGTTCCATTTGGTTCTATAAGGAGTAATAATGCTTATTATAGTTCCAAAACGTTCAAAACTCATTTTTTAAAAGAAATAAGGTTCTTTTTCCCTTTTTTTTGCTTAAAAACGATTTTCCTTTCTTCTAACTCCTTAATAAGGCGGCTTAAGCTTGATTTAGGAAGCCCCATAATTACCTTCAATGTTCCCTGCTCGCAGCTTCCCCCTCTCTGCTTCATGATATTTACAAGCTGCTCTTCATCTTCCTTAAGGTGCTGCTCTATTTTTTCAACAGTTTTTATGATTATGCTGGGCTGCTTTTTCCTTTTTGCATAGAAATACAATGAGAGTGCTATTACAAGAACAGATAAAGAGCTTATTATCAGGATTGCATAGGGAAATTTTTTCTTAAGGAGAAGCATCATGGAAAATGCATCTGTGACATTGACATTGTTAAGCCGCCATTTGAACACAAGCGTCTGTCCGTCGCTTTTTACCTCGTCTGGGATTGGGTATATTGACGCGGTCTCAAAGTTCTCATCCTTAATCGGAGTTTCAAGTGAGTACCCTTCCGGAAGCACTGCCTCAACATCCATAACCCTTGTTTCGTAAAAGGGCTTTATTGTTACAAAGAATGCTGAATTTTTTATAAGGTTCTTTGTGGAATAGCTGAGCTGTATTTCCTGCCCGATGTTTCTTATCCTTAGCTTTTTTCCCTTCTCATCTGTGTAGGTTATCCTTCTTGGAATCTCATCAAGGATAAGCGAGGTGTCTGTTGCGTCATCCGGGAGGTCAACAAGCACATCAATCATTGTGTTTTCGTTAAGCTCAAAAACTCCTGTGACTAAAACCCTGTTCTTTTCTATCCGAAAGGTATAGCTGCTGTTCTCTATTATCTGCGCAGAAGAGCTTAAGGGCAGGATTAAGGCAAGTGAAAAGAATATTACTGAGAGCAGAAGCTTTGTTTTCATTTTAAACTACCTAAACCATTTTTAATCCCTTTTGATTAATAAATCTTGCTGTTAAGCTGGAGCAAAAAATTGAAGGATAAAATGATTAAAACAAAGGCAAGAAAATTTATTTCTGCATCCTTGCTTTTATCTCAGCAAGCTTAATGTCAGTGGCTGTGTCAAGGATTTTGTAGTGCAGGTTTCTCTTGTCATAATCGCTTGCCCCTGAACTGCTGTTTGCGCTGTCAATTCTCTGCAGGAGCCCTTTTGCCTCCCCGAATCTTCCCTCTGCCAAGAGTTGTTTAACCTGCGATAATCCCTGCTCAAAGCTGGATGCATTAAATTCATGCTTCGGCGCTTCTCTTTGTGGAAATGGCATTCCCATATTCATTCCGAAGTTCTCAGGAGTCCTCCTTGGCTGCTCATTCTGAATTGGTTTGCTTTCCCTTACTGCAAGCTCCTGCTTCACATAGAGCTCAAACCTTTCCTCTTCAATCCTGTTCTTTTCCTCAAGCAGCTTGTATTGTATGTCCATGAGCTGGTTTTTCTTTTCCTCAAGCTCATCTTCCTTTTTCTTCAGCTTTTCATCAAGGGACTTTAAATCAGCGTCTTTTTTTGAGATTTCAGGCTTTTTTTCCTCATATTCTACATTGATTTTCCCAATCTTCTCCTTTGCAGAGGATAGATTCCTTGAAATCTGGGAGTATTCCCTTTTGAGCGCAGGAAGGGTCTTTCTTATCTCTTTTATCTCCTTTGCGCTCATCTTAATCTTAAGAATCTCATTCTTCTTTGCTTCAATCCTCTTGCCTTCAGATGCGAGTTCTTTTTTTGCAGCAGAAACCCTCTTTTCATCTGCGTTTATCCTTTCGCCAAGAGAAATCATCTTTTTTGTTTTTTCATCAATTGCCTTTAACTTTGCTTCAATCTTCTTCTGCTCTGACATAAGGGAAAGGGTTTTTTTCTCAACCTCTTTTTCCTTCTCTTTCAGGAATTTCTTGTCGTTAATGAGATTTTCAGCCTCTTTCCTGATTTCCTTCTCCTTCTGTTCAAGCTCGCTTTTTATATCATCAATTGCTGAAAGCCTTTCATCATCATCCCGGGAAACCTCTGGCTCTTTGGGAGCTTCTATTTCCCCGATTTCGCTTTCAAGCGCTTTCTCTTCATCAATGAGCATTTCCTGCTTTGAAACCTCAGGTTTTCTTTCTTTCTTTCCTAAAAATCCGAAAAGCCCTCTTTTTTCTTTCCTTTGCATTCCTGAAATCTCCGGAAGTGAACTTTCCTCCTTGGGCATGTATTTTTCATAGTCATCTATTGGCTCAATTTCCTGCTCTTTCTCAGGCTCTTTTTTAGGCGGCTCAATTTTCAGCTCCTTTCCGTAAAGGACTCTTATCATCTCAGCCTTGTTTTTCGCCATTCTCAATTTATCTGCCATCTCTTTCTTCCCAAGAGCATTTTCCACCCAGTCGGAAAAATCGTTTTTGCCGCCCATAGTGTGGTATGCAAAGGTATCTTCATCAACATATTTTATGTAATGCCTAAGGTCTTCAAGGTTTTTCATCCTGTCCCCTGTCTTAAGGACAAGGCAGTATTTTATCCCGTTTGGATGCGCCTGCTTTTGGTGGGCTTTCAATCCCCGGTGGTCCTTGAATTCCTGAGCGCATATTGAGCATGAGAAATTTGGCTTTTTAACTTCTTCGGAAGAGGCGCTTTTAGCCTTTTCAAGCGCGAGTATTCCCAAATCAGGAATTTCCTCTTTTATTGGAGCGCGCTTTTCTTCCTTTTTTCTGCCAAAGATTCCTAAGAAGCCCCTCTTTTCCTGATTCCTATCCAATTCAGGAAGCTTTGGCAATTCAAGACCATTATCTGTTTCTGCATCTGCAGAGTTATTTTCAGCCACTCTATCACCCCTCTTTTCTACCTTCTGTACGAGTATTGGCTATTTTATATACTTTTGTTATTATTTTAAAATGAATACTAAAATGGTTTCATTCCTGAAAAAGCCAATTAACCGGTTAAAACCAAAACCTTTTTTAATAAGTTCCCAATCTGCTTGTTCCTGAGTGCTTTTAAAGTCAGGCACGTTCATATTTTGACTGAAAATGGAGGATTAAAATGGCTGAAGATTTTATATGCATGTCATGCAAAAAGAAGATAACCAACAGGCCAGGGCCTACAAGATTCACCTGCCCGTCATGCGGAAAGTGTGAGATTATCAGGTGCAGGGACTGCAGGGAAAGGGCAGTTAAGTACACATGCCCGTCCTGCGGATTTATAGGGCCGAATTAGGTTTCTAAAATGGCATCTGTATATGTAACATTGAGGATAATGCCTGAAGACCCTGCCATTAACCTGGATTTCATTGAGAAAGAGGCAAGAGTGCATATGGAGAAGGCAGGAGTTGTGCATTCTGTTGAAAGGGTTCCAATCGCATTCGGGTTGGTTTCCCTGGATTTCATCCTGATGGTGGATGAGAAAAAGGGCGGAACAGAGAAGCTTGAAAACGAGCTTTCGAAGATTCCCGGAGTTTCATCTGTCCAGGTAACTGATGTCAGAAGGGGAATTGGATAAATATTTTATAATTGTTTTTTTGATAAATTTTATTTCTAACTGATTTATTTCTTAGAATTTTACTCTAATTCTATCAGTTGCATAGCAATTTCACGCCAGTTATTATGAAAGAGAATGAAAGAAAACAAAAGGTTTATATAGTAAATAATTATTGACAGTTAGTTAAGAAAAATTAACTATGAAAAATCATAATCTCTAATGGAGCGTATGCATGAACCCATCTTTAAAAGCAATAATTACTTTAATGTTGAACAAAAAGTTCATCGGAGGAAAACATACTTCTGAAGAGAAGATGATCCAATCTAAAACAAAGTGGTTGCAAAAAGAAGAATATGATAACTTTGAGAGAGAATACAGGAATGCAATTAACAATCAATTAATATTAAGGACGAAGAAAAAAACGGGAAAAGGATCTGACTGGCACATATGGCTAAATCCTAGAAAATTAAAAGAACTTTACGAAATGATTAGATAAGAGGATAGGATAGGACAGGATAGGAGATGAATGGAATGGACGAGAGAGGAGCATTTTGCGAAACATATGGAAATACCATATCAAATCGTATTCTTGAATATTTAATGGAGAACGAAGAATTGGATTTTGCAGTTGGGGATATGGCAAAAGAACTTAAAATATCAAGACCTAAATCTTACGAAATAATTAGAGGATTCGAAAAAAAGGCGTATGTAAAAAGATCTAGAATAGTTGGTAAAACCCAGTTATACTTACTAAACAAAGAAAATTCAAGAATAAAATTATTTTTAAAAGATTTTAAGGAATGTTTAAGGATTGTAACTGAAGAATATTCAGAAGAAGCTTTATGTGAAAATACAAATATTGATAGAGATAAAAATTATGTTTTGGCAAAGGTTTTTTTAGGAGATCTAGATGTGAATAAAGAACTATTTGGAGATGCTTAATATGGTAATGAGAAGAAAAGTTAAACGAATCATAGATGGTGATACTTTTATTGTTAACAGAAAAATTGGAAAAACAAATGTGGTGAGGTTAGCTGGAATAAATGCACCTGAAAAATATCAATTTGGTGGTAAAAAAGCTACAAATAGATTAAGAGGATTAATTGGTGGAAAAACAGTAACTATTGTGCCTGTTGGAACGAGTTATCATAGAATAGTTGCAAATGTTAGAAGCAATAGAAAAAGCATTAATAAAAGATTGAGATAAATCTTATTTTTTAGAATTTAACTTTATTATCATCTCAACGATTTTCTCAGGAGAGGCATTCGTCTTTATCCCTTCTGGGTCAAAGTGGGTTTCAGATGCTTCTAACCCATGTTTTTTCAGCCCTGAAATTATCATTGATTTCTTTGGAACAGAGAGGTGGCTTCTCTTGCAAACCTCTCCAACAAGGTAGAAGAAAGGGATTTCTATCCTTTCCTCAGATTCAATAACAGAAAGGAATTTCTCAAGCGAGGAATCTTTTTTCATTTTTGAAACTAAAGTTTTATCCCAGAGCTTTCCAAGATAAATCGGGCCTATCTCTGAAAATTCTTGCCCGCAGCTGCACTTTTTCTCGTTGAATACTGAATCTGCCTTTTTTGTCGTAAGGCATTTTCTGCAGTACAGAAGATAGCCGTGCTCTTTGATGATTTCATCAGCAAGTTCTTTGCTTTTTTCGCACCTGAAAAAAACCCTGAAGTAATGCAGGTTATAGTATGAGAATATCGGGATAAGCGCCCTTCCGTACTGGCTTCCTATCAATTGCGCTTTTCTGATAAGCATTCTTAATCCTGTTTCGTGCATGTATGCGTTTCTGCAGGGCTTTCCGTAATACTTTCTTTCGCAGGCCTTCTCAAATGTACCTGAGAGCGGCGCTGTGTCTGTTGCTGTTATGGCAAGGATTCCTCCTCTTGAAATCCTTTTTAATGCGCTGTCAATAAATGGGTTTGGGCTTCCGAAAGGGTCAATGTCAATGTAATCAAATCCATTTGATTCAAGAAGGAACATGTTTGCATCCTTTTCTGAGATTATAACTTTAAGAGTTTTATTTTTGCTGCGCTCTTTCTCTTTTTTCCAGTTCTCAAACTTTATCTTGTTTAATTTAAGATTCTTTTTAAGAAGCATGACTGCATCGTGGGACATGTCGTTTGCGTAAATCCTTTTGAGTTTTCCTTCTGGCAGTTCTTTTGCAAGCCGTATTGTCCTGACTCCAGTTGCCGCCATTATGTCGCAGGCATATATTCCAGTTAATTCGCAGGCAGAAAGCACTGCAACTGTAATGTCGCGGTTGAGCTTCATCGCAGGATTGTAGAATACGCTCATATCCCTTGATACCTTATCAGCCCTCGGAGCAGCAAACCGGGCCTTTCCCTCAGTGAAAACGGATTTGGTCATTTTAGTAAGAATAAGATTAACTGTATCCATTTAATAAGGTTGCGGGAAAAAAGAAGGGGAAAGACAGTTCTAAATTATGATATCGAAAGCTCGAAGAAACATTTAAATAATCCATTGGATTTATGTTTTTTTTTGAGATGGCTGGTAAATTCAAGGGACGGGATGTTATTTCTATAAGAGATTTTTCCAAGGATGACTTATTGAACATCTTGGCAACTGCAAAAAAACTGGAGGCAAATCCGATGCCTTCATTGATGAAGTCCAAGATTATGGGCACTTTGTTCTTTGAGCCTTCTACTAGGACACGGCTGAGCTTTACAAGCGCAATGGAAAAAATGGGAGGGCATGTCCTGGGTTTTGAGACTCCAGATGTGACAAGCGTAACAAAAGGAGAAACTGTCTGGGACACTATAAAGATGGTTGAGAATTACGTTGATGTGATTGTGATAAGGCACAGGCTTGAGGGCGCTGCAAGGCTTGCTGCAGAAGCCTCACATGTTCCTGTTATAAATGCAGGGGACGGGGCAAACCAGCATCCAACTCAAACAATGCTCGATATGTATACAATACTTAAGGAAAAAGGAAAGCTGGACGGGCTTAACATAGGCTTTGTCGGGGATTTGAAATATGGAAGAACAGTGCATTCTTTATCAATTGCATTATCCCACTTCAGGATAAAGCAGCACTTCATCGCGCCTGAAGCATTGCAGATTCCTGAAAGCTATCTTGACCGCCTTGATAAAAGAGGAATACCTTATTCTGTGGAAGAGGACTTGCTGAAATCAGCCAAGGAGCTTGATGTAATCTACATGACAAGAATACAAAAAGAAAGGTTTCCTGATCCGGTAGAATACAATAAATTAAAGGGAGTGTATCAGATAGGAAAATCACTATTGAATTATACAAAAAAGGATGTAATCGTTCTTCATCCTTTGCCAAGGGTTGATGAGATAAAAAAGGAGTTTGACGACACTCCGAATGCAGCATATTTCAGGCAGGCGGCCAACGGAGTGCCTGTAAGGCAGGCAATTATTGCTTTGGTAACGGGAATGATATAAAATGGCAAAAGAAGAAAAATGCAACAGGACAAGGATAATTTCCGCAATAGAAGAAGGGACTGTCATTGACCATATACCTAGCAGAGTTACTTTCAAGATAATGAAACTTCTTGACCCTCAGGAATATGAGCATACAATAACAATAGGGCTTAATTTAGAGAGCAAGAAATTAGGCAAAAAAGGAGTGATAAAAATAAGCAACAGGTTTTTGACAGAAGAAGAGTTTGACAAGGTGGCGATTCTTGCTCCTGAGGCAACTGTCAACATAATAAAAGATTACAAGGTAAAAGAGAAGATAAAAGTCAGGCTTCCTAAAAAAATAGAGAAGATTATGAAATGCACAAATCCAAACTGCATAACTAATAATGAAGAGGTAAAGACAAAGTTTGTGGTTGTAAGCGAGTCCCCGTTGAAAATAATGTGCGTTTATTGCGAAAGGATAATTGGCAGGGAAGATATAATACTGAATTAGAGTTATTGAGTGCGCTTTCCTGATTTTCTACTTATTTAAATGTCTTCTTTTTTCTTGAAAACCTTTAAATAATTAGTTCTCTTATTGATGAAAATGAAAAAGAAAATTTCCAAGCTTGATAAAATTCGCAGCAGCGCAGTCAATAAAAAGGTTTTTCTGCTTTTTCCGCTGGCATTTATAGTGATTGGGCTGATGCTTTTCCTTCCTGCAGGCTCATTAGGATACTGGCAGGCGTGGCTTTTCATCCTAACTTTATTTGTTCCTGTTATTTTTGTATGTTCTTATCTCTTAAAGCGTGACCCAGAGCTTCTTGAGCGGAGGATGCAGTTTAAGGAAAAGGAAGTGCGCCAGAAGCTGATTATCAAGATTTCCGGCTTCCTGTTCTTCATTGGCTTTTTAATTCCTGGGTTTGACTATAAGTACAGCTGGTCGAGTGTTCCGGTGTGGCTTGTGATTGCCTCAGATATTCTCATTCTTTTATCATATCTGCTTGTCTTCCTTGTGTTCCGTGAAAACAGCTACACTTCAAGGATAGTTGAGGTTGCAAAGAATCAGAAAGTAATCAGCACAGGCCCTTATTCAGTGATAAGGCATCCTATGTATGCGGGAGTCATGCTGATGTATCTTTTTATGCCTGTTGCGCTTGGCTCATACTGGGCGCTGATATTCTTTGTCCCAATGATTCCTGTCATAGTCCTCAGAATCTTGAATGAGGAAGAGATTCTCTTGAAAGGGCTTAAGGGATACAGGGAATACTGCAAAAAAGTAAGGTACAGGATAATACCCGGCATCTGGTAGAGCAAAAAATTAGGCTCTTTAAGCAAAGCATATAAACAAGTTTAGTAAATATGCTTACATGAAACTAAATCTGTCTACCAAAAGTTACATAGGGCTTGTCTTAATCCTTGCGATTTTATCCTCGATTTCCATATTCCTGCCGCAGGGTCAGATTGTTGGGCAATATGAACTTCCAGCATCAAAGCCGATAATGGCGCTTGCAAGTTTTTCAATCATTTTGGTGTTATATGGTGGACTCGGCTTTATCGGCTTAAAGCTCTCAAAAAAGCTTGGCTTTGCTGAGATATGGAATAAAAATATTAGCAGCAAAAAAAGATTTGTGATGCCTGCGCTGATTGGAATTGGGCTAGGCATATTTTTCATTCTGGCTGATTTGATTTTCAGTAAATTTCACGCATTCGGTGCACTGCCTCATCCTCCATTTCCAATTTCGCTCATAGCTTCAGCTACTGCAGGCATTGGAGAAGAGATAATATTCCGCTTGTTTTTTATTTCATTCTGGGTATGGTTAATCTCTTATGTAATCCTAAAAAAGAAATGTCAAAACCAAATTTTTTGGATTGTTTCTGTTTTTTCAGCTTTTGCCTTTGCTTTTGGGCATCTTCCATCAATAATGGCCCTTTTTAATTTAACTTCAATAAGCCAGGTCCCCCTCGCGCTGATGATTGAAATTATTCTTCTGAACGGAGCATTGTCCCTTTTTGCAGCCAGTTGTTTCAGAAAATATGGCTTTTTAGCTGCTGTAGGCATTCATTTTTGGACAGATATAATATGGCATGTTATTTACGGGATTCTCTAATTGAATGCTCTAGACTTCGCTCCTGATTCATTCACAAGAAGCAAACTTCTCTTAATCGCATATGTTATCAGAAATTCTGGGGCTCGCCTCTTTAAAACGAAAAAATTATTAAACCAGTTTAACTATTAACTGATTATGGTAAAGGTATTCTCCAAAAAGAGGAAGGTACTCATGCCTTAACAGTCCAGTCGACTTCTGATGAAGGATTCATAGTCTTCGGAACAACGATGAATGACGTAATAAAAGATGCGTATGGGTGGATACATCCTTCTGTATATCTGTTCAAGACAGATTCGAACGGGAGCGTTACATGGAATATTACTTTTATGTATGCCAAAAGTGAACCTAATGGCGCGGTAAGCCAGACTTCAGATGGCGGATATGTAGTCGCAGATGCCATTTATAAAAGAGAAAGTGGCAGCGTTGTTTTGCGTGGGGAAATACAGAAAGAATCTGGTGATGAGATAACTGACGCTGATATTTTGCTCACAAGAATAGCATCAGATGGAAGTATAGTATGGAACAGGACAATTGATGTTTCTGGAAAAAACACTGATGACGCAGCATGGCTAGTCACACAAGCCTCGGATGGCGGGTTTGTAATTGGTGGCGTGGTTGAGGGAACTGGTACATACACTCTGGCAAACGGCGATACTTTCCTAATTAAAACAGATATGGAAGGGAATGTGCTCTGGACGCGAACATTTGAACTTGAGGAAAATGACTTTAACCGGCCACTTTTGCTGCAGCAAACCCAAGACAAAGGATTTATGATTTTTGGTGAAATAATAAGCAGGGCGAATAACGAAAGGTACGTATATTTTATTAAAACCGACGCGGACGGGAACAAACAATGGGAGAAGATTTTCAAAAGGGATGAAATTACTTTAACATCACTAATACCATTAATCAAGGATACTCCCGATGGAGGATACCTTGTTGTTGGCGCAGTAAGCACACAAATCAACGTAAATACATCTGAAGAGAGACCGTCCATTCGTGCCTACTTTCTGAAAATGGATGCCAATGGAAATATTCTCGAAAACAAAAAATCTAATGCAGAACTTGATTCTGGAATCCGGTCTTGTGGCGGGTATCCAAACTCTATAAAGAAGACTTCAGATGGAGGATACATAATTGCCAATGAAGGTGTTTGTCTCATTAAATTGGATGCTGAAGGCAATAAAATATGGGAGAGGCAGATGACTGATCAGGATTCTGAGATTCTAGAACCAAAAGCCTATCAGACTGCGGATAACGGATATATTATCATTGGGAACTTAGCATACGGATGGAAACAAACCGGAGGAGGTTACGGCAGCGGAGATCTTGGTGTAGGTTGGACTGCGGTTGCTGTGATAAAGGTGGATGAGAACGGGCATCTGAACCAGACGATATATCCAGAACCAGCAAAACTTCTTTCATCACCAGCTAAAAGAGTGACTGGAAAAGGATGGATGAAGACATTCGGAAGTGATTTCAACAGCAGAGCAAATTCCGTCCAGCAGACCTCGGATGGCGGATACATAGCTACTGGATGGATAGGTTATGGT
>JAPLZQ010000043.1 GCA_026394965.1 Candidatus Woesearchaeota archaeon | reverse complement strand
AAACTGAGCCTGATTGCCAAATCATCCCTTCAGATAAGGCAGGAAGCGCTTGAATCTGCAAGGCAGATAAGCAACAGGATTCTTGAAAAGCTCGGGAAATCCAATTTCCGGCTTATGATAAGGACTTATCCCCATCAGATTCTCAGGGAAAAATCAATGGCAAGCGGAGCAGGAGCAGACAGAACAAGCACAGGAATGGCAGCTCCTTTCGGAAAGCCAATAGGTGTTGCAGCAAGAATCAAGCAGGGAAAGGTTGTTTTTGAGGCATGCGTTAATGAGGCAAACCTTGCTGTTGCAAAAAAGGCGCTGAAAGAGGCATCCTACAAGCTTCCCCTTCAATACCAGATAAAGATTGAAAAGGTTGCTCCAAAGCAGAAGTGAGCCAAGGATTTTTTTTAATTATCTTTTTTTAAGGATTTAATCTTAAAGATTTCATTATTCAATTATTTTTCTTTAATCTTTCTTTAATCTCTCTTTAATCTTTTTTTAATTTCTCTTCATAATATTGGAATAATCAATCATTTTTTTCTTAAATCATAATCTAATCTTAATTATCCTCTTTGATTTAGAAAAAGATTTAAGCAGCTTTCCCTTAATCATCATGAAATGAGCAAGCCAGTCAAGCGCGCGGTAATCCTGGATTTTCTTGAGAATGCACTTGTAAGATGCGAATTCTGCGGCAAGAGCTCAAAAATTTATTTTTCATGCAGAAACTGCAGGGAGCATGTCAAGCTCAAGGACTGCAAT
Source organism: Candidatus Woesearchaeota archaeon (assembly GCA_026394965.1). Classification (NCBI taxonomy): domain Archaea; kingdom Nanobdellati; phylum Candidatus Woesearchaeota; species Candidatus Woesearchaeota archaeon. The sequence goes on along the minus strand of JAPLZQ010000043.1, from coordinate 3,531 downwards.
TTCTTCCATTTAATCCCTCTTGCGTCAGGCGGGCAGGAGAATTTCACAAATGTGATGATGCTTTGTCCGAAGTGCAGCAGGGAAGTTGAGCTTGTCAGGGAAAAACTCAGGGCTCAAAGAAACAGGAAAATCACTTCTTACTAGGCATCTCTCATCTTGCTCTTGTAGTATGCAATTGCCTTCCCTCTTATCAGCTCCTTGATTTTTTCAGGGTCTTTTTCGCTCTTGTGCCTTTTTTCTATCTCAAGAGTGTTCTTGGCCACTGCGCTGTTTTTGATGTCTGTCTTGCTGATGTATATGTAAACCTGCTTTCCGAACGATTCTATCTCTGAAAAGAGCTTTTCCTGAACCTCAAGAGTGTATGTTTCAGAAGGGTCAAACACATAGATTATCATGTTTGAGGCATACCTCATTGCAATATACGCCTGCTTTTCAATATCATTCATTTTTTCAAGCCTGCTTAGTGTTCCGGGAGTGTCCATTATCTGTATATCATCCTGAGCGCCGTAATAATCAAATGCGCTCATGTAGCCGAGCATTATTGATTTTGTCGTGAACGCATAATTCTTGATTTCAGGGGATGACTTTGTGATTTTTGAAAGGAGTGTTGTCTTTCCGACATTTGGGAAGCCTGCTATTGCAACCCCGAACATGTCCTTTATTGTCGGGTAATTCTTCATCTCAGTTGATGAGTATATCAGGAATTCAAACTGAGGATTTATCTGCTTAAGAAATGAGGAGAACCTTCCGTCAAATTCCCTTGATATCCTGATTATCTCAGAGGAATCTCTTGCCTCTGAGATTCTCTTCCTGCAGCCTGCTGCAACTGAATTTATCCTGTTCCCGCACCAGTTTACTGCCGCAAGCGCCTTCTTCAGCTCAGCTGTCCCGACAGTGCATGAGATAAGCTCGCGGTAGAAGTCAGAGACGCTTCCTGTCTCAGGGAACGCCTCAGTTATCTTTTCCATCTGCCGGGAAAGCCATTCTGCCATTGCAGTTATCCTTCCTGAATTAAGGTTTTTTTCAGATTCAGATTCAGAATATGACTGCCTTTCCTTCTGCCCTTTTGTCCTCTTCCCGATGTAGTGCTTTTTTGTCTTCCTCTGGATTTCAAGAAACTTCTTGAGGTTTTCCCTTCCTATCTTGAAAGTGCTGTCTATGTAGAAATCTGCCCGCTCCACATTCACATTCTTCCTGAAAATCAGGACTGGTTTTTTTCTTCTCACATTATCAGAAGTTTCCCTGCTCTTTATATCTTTTCCTATTAAATTTACTTATTTCCAAATGGTTAAACTTAAATATTGGAAAGTTAATAGCAATCTCTAAGGTGTTTAGATGAAGCTTATGTTTGTTAAGATAAAGAAGGTCAATGTCCGCGGCTTTATCCCTCCGAAGAATACCGCGAATTTTGAGGTGTTCTATGAGGACCAGATGGGAAGCCATTCCTTCACAAAAAACCTTGTCGTTGAAAGGAATGCAGTTCCTGCAATCATAAGGACGGTGATTGAGCTTGAGGAAAGGGCTAACTATGACAAGGAAACAGGAACAATAGATATTGTTGTGGAGGACAAGGACCTTGCCAAGGAAAAGTTGTTGGGGCTGATAAGCGACATACTTATGAGGGTTTCAAAGCTTGACAAGAACAAGGCGGGGATTTACCTTCAGACAATCTCTGCAATCAACAGGATTACCCTTGCGCTTTAAGGATTCAGATTTTTTTGGGGGTGGAAAAAATTCAGCATTACAAGAAAAAGACACTAAAGCTTCTGCTTTTCCTGCTTCTGTTATTCGCAGCAATATTCTTCCTCTCTCTCAGGAACATCTACCTTGGAAGGGAAAGCTCTTTTTTTGCGCTGGGAATCCCTGGCGAGAATGCAATTGTTCTAATTTTCTCTGTTGCGGCAATTGTCAAAACTGTATTTGACATTTACGGGGTAGAGAGCGACGGGGAGCACCAGGCAAGGCTTTGATGATATCAAAATATTAGAAAAACAAGTTTTATGATTTTTTCTTTGTGCAGGGGCACGGCTTATAGCCCTGATTTTTTGCGTCTTCCTTGCTTCTGAAAATTATCCTTTTATCCTCTGCTATCTTCCCGGCAAAGGGGCAGTTTTTCACATGGTATCTTTTCGCTTTTGCAGATGTTATGAATATTTCTTCCTCTTCTTCCATCTTTACTTCTTCTTTTGCCTTCTCAGGCACATTGCGCTTTTCTGTTCTTTTCGTTTTTTCTTCTGCTTCATCATTCCTTTCTTTTCCTGAAGAAAGCTCTCCCCGTTCAAAGAGGATGTTGCATCTTTTGCAGTAGAACCTCATCTTTTCGTTTCCCTTCACATCAGAGCCGCAGACCGGGCATGCCTTTTCCACAACAATTATTTCAGAGTCCGAATATTCATTTTTTGCCATTTACTGCTTCTCCTTGATGAGCCTGAATGCCGAGTCAGCTGCAACTGCGCCTGCTGCGACAGCAGTAACAACCTGCTTAAGCCGCGAGTTTGTAACATCGCCTGCAGCAAATATGCCCCTGATGTTTGTTGCCTGGGCGTCATTAACCTTTATCTGCCCGCTCTCATCAACATCAACACCAAGCTGCTTTGCAACAATGCTTGATGGAATCCCCCCAATTGCAATGAAAACCCCGTCTGTCTTTATCTCATTTCCATTGTCAAGGATTATGCTTTCAACCTTTTCAGTTCCTTTTATTTCAGTTGGGATTGCGTTTGTGATTATCTCTATTTTCTCATTGCCTCTGACTGATTCAATCAGGGCAGGCTCTGCCCTTACCTCTGCGCCCCGGTATATTATGTATGCCTTTGAGGCATATTCCGCAAGCTTTATTGCGTATTTCACAGAAGATTCATTTCCTCCAACTACGCACACAACCTTGTCCTTGTAGAATGGGGCATCGCATGTTGCGCAGTAGCTTATGCCCTTTCCTGAGAACTCCTCTTCGCCGGGAATATTGAGCTTTCTCTTCTCAGTTCCTGTTGCAAAGATTATGGTTTTTGCCTTGTATTTGTTGTTTTCGTGGTCTGTTACTATGAAAAGGGTGAATCCCTTCTTTAAGTCGACTATCTCTGTCTGCCTGATTTCAATCCCGAATTTCTCCGCGTGGGCTTTGAACTTCTGCATGAGCTCAAACCCCCTTATTGACTCAAAGCCGGGATAGTTTTCCACCAATGGCGCTTCGGAAATCATTCCCCCGATTTCCTTTCCGAGAATTATCGTCTTTAATTTGTATCTTGCCGAGTATATTGCTGCTGAGAATGCAGCAGGCCCTGCCCCTATTATTATCATGTCATAGATATCACTGCCTGCCTCTTCTGAACCGCCTCTTTTGAAAATTTTTTGTATTATGCTTTCCATGGCTTTTACAATCATAAGCGCTTATTTAAAAATTTTTTGTATAATTTGGCTTTGTGTAGAAAGTCTTTAAAAGCCCCGACTTTTTACACAGAAAGAAGATTTATATACTTTAATGTGGAGATATGTAATGTGAAGAAAAAAGAAGTTAATTCTAAACCAATTCAT
>JAPLZQ010000042.1 GCA_026394965.1 Candidatus Woesearchaeota archaeon | reverse complement strand
ATTCCTGCCCCTTTGCAGCTGAATCTCCTGTTCCCATTTCAGCCCTGCTCTTTCCCCAAACAACATTATCATTCGGGCTTGCGCTTCCAAGGCGGTATGCGTAGAACTGGGTCCAGACATCCTCGCCTATGTTTCTCATGGTTACAGATGCGGAAAAGACGCTTCCTGCAAGCACTGTGTCTGGAATATTGGTTCCTGCGCACACAGAGCCGAAGCACGGCTCATCCCTGCCGTTGCAGTTCTCATCAATCCCGTTTTCGCATATCTCCTGCTCCGGAAGTATCTGTCCGATGCATGCTCCCCAGGTTCCTGCTGAGCAGGTTTCTGTCCCTTCCCTGCATATTCCCACGTTTCCAGTTCCTGGAATTCCGGTGTAGCATGACCTGACAACTCCATTGTCAGCGAGCCCATCACAATCATTATCCTTATTGTCGCATATCTCAGGCGCAGAGAACACTGCGGGCGTTGTTATAAGCCAAGCGCCCATAGTGCATGTTTCAGTGCCGTATTCGCACTCTCCAACATCTGATTCTCCGTATGCCCTTGTCAAATTCTCATCAATGCTGCCGTCGCAGTCATTGTCAAGTGCATCGCATGATTCAGCAACAGGGGTTATTCCGCCTGTGCATGTTCCCCATGCTCCCCATGTTCCTGCTGAGCATGTTCTCTCTTTTGTCCCAAATTCGCATGCGCCTACTTCTGTTCCGCACGTCTGTGTTTCTGAGACATCCTCATCAATTATGCCGTTGCAGTTATTGTCAATATTATCGCACTTTTCAGGTGCTCCAGGATTCACCGAAGCATCATAGTCATTGCAGTCCACAGGACCGCATCCCTCTTCTGCCCTGAAATAGCCGTCAGCATCATTGTCAACGCAGTAGTTTATCACAAGCTGGGGAGTTAAGAGGGGGTTTCCATTCTCCTTTGACTTTGCGATTCCTTCCTGTGTGAAAATTGCTGTTCCTTCAATTGAGTCCTTTATCACCCATCCTTTGTTTTCAAGGATTCCGTCATAGAATCCCTTGACATCGTCAGTAACGTCAATATTAATCCATCCGGTTGTGTTGACCTTTGCGCTTCCGGAAATCCCTGCTGTTGCAGGCTGGTTCTTCCAGTTGACAAGAGTTTCGCTCCAGTCAGATGATATCCTTTCAGCATTGTAAGTTTCAAGAGCCCAGGGTGCCTTCTCAATGTATAACCTCATTACAGCAGAATTAACCCTGTAAGAAGGGGGAACTGTAGGAAGGTTTGCAAACTGGATTAAAGCCCTCTTTGGATAGAGCAGGTTTGCCCTCACTGCAAGCTGTGCTGATGCGCCGTAATTGGTGTTAGGCATTGCAGAGCTTACATAGCTGTCCTTTGTCGGGGTAAGAATGCTTTCGCTTGCCAATACTGAAACTGACATAGTTGCCAGCATCAGAATAATGGCGATTATCCCGAAAAAACCTTTTGTTGTCCCACAATTAAACTTATTTTTCATTTCGACACCCCCAAATCTCTCTTGAATTATGCTTTTTTATTTCTCTATATCCATCCCTTCATCTTTTCTTTTGTAATTCTTATTTTTCATTGCGATATTTTGATAATTTGTAATTGCAGATGTAGCGCCTGCAAAACATATTCTTAATTTCTCCTTCTTCCCTGTTGAAATACTCCTCAATCCTCGAAAATTCAAATATCCTTTTGCACTCTTTCGGACTCTCATTGATTGGGCAGGCGTTGCATAAAAGCGAATCCAGGGTTTCGCTGCTCATCTCTTTCAGGTTTATTATTTTATTTTCTTCCATTTTTATCATTGGTTATAATTCATTATAATCAGTTGATTGTGAAGGATATTTTCTTCTCAGCAATGTTTCCCGAATAGTCCTGCGCCTGAACAGTTAATGTGTGCGTGGTTCTTGTGAAGGACTTTGAGACAGTTCCTGATGTGCAGTCAGAGCATACTGTTGTAAAGGACGCGCCGTCTGCTGAGTATTTTATGCTCTTGCACTTCTCGTTTGCCTCTGCGCTTATTGAGAGGGTTGTAGTTGCGTATGCCGTGTTGTTTAAAGGTGAAAGTATGCTCAGCAATGGCGCAGTATTGTCAAAGTAAACTGTGTTTACAGTTGAATTAACATCCCTTGCCCGGTCTTTTATCCTGAAGAAATACTCAATTTTCCCTTTGTCAGGATAGAATCCGAAATAAGGAATTAAGTATCCTGGTGATGCGCACTGCACAAGCGAGCCAGATGCGCAGCCGGAAAGCGTTACTGACTGCCACTCCTCGCCATCTCCCTTCCAGAAGAGCATTATATTTTCCAGATATGATTCAGTGTATTTGACTGAAAATGCAGGCGAATTTATGAAGCTCTTGTTTATCGGGGTTATTGAGCTTACAACAGGCGCAACCGAGTCAATGAAAAATGAAACGCTGTTTGTTGAGTTGTTGTCTGCCTTGCTTGTTGCAAGGATTGTGAGAGTGTGGCTTCCGTCTGTGTATGACTTCTGCCCTGAATACGAGCTGCAGTCAGAGCAGAGAAGGGTGTATGAACTGCTGTCAAGGGAATATTTTATTGTCTTCATAAGTTTCCCTGTGCTTACTTCGAAATTCACTGCTTTAACTCCGTAAGCCCTGCTTTCAGGGGATATTATCTCAATCTGCGGAAGGGATGAATCAACCTTTATTGTGTAAGGGATTGAGGAAACGCTTCTTATGTCATCAGATATTGTGAAATAATACCTGAATCCCGGCTCGTAGGAAGTTACATTAAGGGATTTTCCGCACGTCTTTGAAGCCCCTGCTGTGCAGGAAGGGAGGATGTATTCATCCAATGCTTCCTCTGCTGTTCCTGGATTCCTAATTATGCTTAATCTTGCTTCCTTGAGGTAATTTTCAGTGTATGTGACATTGAAATTAGTGCTTTCAAAAGCGTAAGTGTTATTTGCAGGTGTCTGGCTTGATATTACAGGAAGCTTTGAATCAACTTTTATTGTGACATTCTTCTCTGCAGTATTATAACTGTAATCAGTTATCTGGATTGAAAGGGTGTGAATGCCTTCCCCAAACACAATGTTTCCCGAATACTGGCTGCATGCTGAGCAGAGCTGGGAGTATGAGCCGCCGTCAATAGCCCTTTTTATATATCTCATTGTTCCATTAACCCACACCTCAACAGGAACATTTGTTGTTCCGTATGCTGTTCCTGGAACAGGCGAAATCACCTCAAAAGTGGATAATGTCCTAAGTATTGTAACTGTGTTGTGCTCGGAGAACTCAAATCCGTTGTTTGTGTTAATCAGCCGGAAATAATACTCAATCTTGTCCAGGTTCTTGTATCCTGAAAGGTCTGCTGTGAAAGTGCACTCAGCATTCTGCCCTGAAGGGCAGTCATTCTTTGTCAGTATGTAATAAGTGTCTTCCCCGACTTTCCTGAAAATCAGGCTTGCATTTTTCATGGATGATTCATTATATCTTACTGAAAACTCCTCTGCATCCAGCCCTGTAATGACAGAGCCGTTCTTTGGAGTGTAATCAAGGATTATTGGTAAAGCCGTAGTCCTGACTTCAATGTGCACGCACCTTGAGTCAAGGAAAGGATAGTAATTGTCTCCCTGGCACGGTCCTTTTGGCTGTGTTGTTACCTTTATGCACAGCTGGTATGAACCCTGCTTGAGCTCCCTTGTGAATCCCTGGTATGAGTTGCAGTTGGTGCATAAGGTTTCAGAATAAGAAATTTCGCCGTTAAGGGTTATCTTCATCTCCGGAACATTCTCCTCAACCTTCACTTCAATAGGAACCCGGTTTGTATTGTAGATGAAATCATTTTCAGGAGAAGAAAGGTTTATTCCCGGAAGGGCAGGGCATGCTGGATTTGGAATTGTATCGCATATCATGCACTGCTGGCTTACAGAATTTGTGCAGAATTTGCAGTATAAAGTGGCTGATGCGCCGTTAGAAAGACAGATTAGAGTGAGAATAAGGGCTAACGCGAACACAATATGGTTTAATTTCTGAAACTTCATCCTTGCTTCTCTTTTCTATAGTTCTCGTTGTATCTAAATCCACTTTTGCTCTATCACGCATTTTTCACTACCACCAAAATTTACACCTAATAGTTCTGACCCAGTAACAATCTGGATGTAATCACTGGAATTTACAATTAGGGGATTTGTATTTAAGCATTTTTATCCTTTAACTATCTTATTATAATGCGTATCTCAGATTACAGAAATCCTTTAAATGCTTTAAACTCAATTGTGACAACTAAGAAATTGAAACCCCGTCGTGACAAAAAGCCCAAATGCGTAACCTGCATGTGACAAAAATTCCGGAAATCCCGCTTTCAAAATAAGCGCCTTAAAATGATTTTTTTATGATTTTATTGATTAAAAAAATCATCTGAAAAACGATTATTCTTTCTCTTTCCCTTTATTCTCTTGATGAAAAAGAACAGCCAGATGCACAGTCCTGCAATCAAAATCAGGAGTATTATTCCAATAATCGGGTTTGCATTTACATTGAAAAGGTTTCCTATTGCAAGTCCTGTCAGCAGGTTTTTTCTGCCTGTTGAAGGAGTATTTCCAGTAAGACTATTCTCTGCTGGGATTTCTGTCTGATTCGGCTCTGGCACATTTAGGGCAGATGCTAAAATCTCTTCTGACACAGGCATCTCGCAGCTCTGTGATTCAACCGGTTTTGCCTCTTTTGGATCGCAGGTTGGATACTTAAGGCTGCACGCTCTTGTCTGGACGCTGTTAACGCATTCACTCCAGGAAGTGCAGTTCCACTCTGACTTGCATTTGCCTCCACTGCCTCCACCGCCTCCTCCTCCACCACTTGGGCAGGCAAGATCAGTGCCGTCGCAGTCTTCATCAATGCTGTTTCCGCATATTTCATTAGCGGGAGTGCCTGGCACGCATGTTTGGGAAATCCCGCCAACACAATTCTGCACTGTTGCCTGGCAGGCTCCAACACCGCATGTTGTAGAACCTAAATTATCATCAATCTTATCATTACAATCATCATCTATCCAATTGCAGATTTCAGTTGCTCCGGGATTAATGCTTGCATTAGTCTCATCGCAATCATCAAAATTATAACCGTCATTATCCGCATCAGTTGCTGTTAAACTAAATTCCATGCTTGAGCCGCCAACACAGGCGACAGCTGCTTCATTAACAATTAATCTTTTAACCTTAAAGAAAATGTTTTTTCCGTCTGCATCAGCATCAATAGCATAATTTCCAGAAGGAGGACCGCTTCGTCCTGTTCCTGTCAAGTTTGCAGTTCCTTCAACATAAGCAGTTACATCAGTGCTTTCAGCAGGGTTTCCGTTAACGCTCACAGTCCCGTAGAAGGAGCATGGCATTTTTTCAGTGGGCACTTCTGCATAAACTATGTTTATTACAAGTAATAGAATCATAGCAAATATGATTGTAATCTTTTTCATGATTTAACCCCCAAATTCATGCTTTATTCAATAATAATGAATAGTAATGAATAGGATATATTTAAATATTACTATTTTTTATCACTATTTAGTTACAAAAACTAATAAATAAAAAAATATGGTTGTAAGTTTAAACTGGTTCACTTATTTCAACAGTGCATGTTGAACTGCAGCCGTCCCCGTTCTCTTTGTTCCCATCATCGCATTCCTCGCCAAAAGGCACATCTACTTTGCCATTGCCGCAGTAATCCAATTGATTGCAAGGCAATGTCAGGGTGTCTGCTCCAGTCATCTTGAGGTAATACGGGTTGCTGATTTTGTCGTTGAATTCAGTCAGAGTATTTGCCCATGAAGGCACATCTGGTTCGTAATGCAGCCATTGTGTTCCGTCATAATACCATATAATGTCGTAGTTGCCTGCAATCTCATACAGGACCTGCTCGGGTGTGTGTATTAAATTGCCATACAAGTCATCAAGCATTAGGTCTGGGAGATAAACTACATCCCAGCCACTTGTGAGCGGCTTGTACACGCACCAGTCCCCTGCTGTGTTTATTGAGAACACAATTGTTTTTGAGTGCTCATTCCAGTTTCCTGATGCATCCTCGCACTGCACATGATAGACATACAATCCGTCTTCAAGTGTTTCAAGGTTTGCATTATGTTCTGTGCCGTAATCTCCTAAGAGAGGAGTGTTTGGCATAAGCGCCATTTCTTTAATGTCGTCTGTTTCACCATAATAGCACTTTGCAGGCTCATTTGTATCCACTTCAAGCGTTACTTCATTATATTTGATAATGCCGCTTGGGCTTGTCATAGTTATCATTGGTGCTGTTGTGTCTGCAGATGCTCCTTCGGTACTATCCTTGCCAAAGTTTCCTGCTTTATCAAACACTGTAAGCTCAACTCTTGAGCCGCCGATAACCATGCACCAAC
>JAPLZQ010000041.1 GCA_026394965.1 Candidatus Woesearchaeota archaeon | reverse complement strand
TTTTTCATTTTATTCCTCCACTCTTTTGTGGCGAGTATGCTGTTTTAATGTGTAATCCATCTGGATTAAACTCTCCCTTTTAAATATTTCTATTGCAGGCGTTTTTAGGGGCAAATTTTATTAATGGGGCTTTTCTTCTCTTATATATGGCTGACAATCATATTGATGTTTCCATAATAATCCCTGCAAAGAATGAGGAGAAGTATCTTCCAAAGCTTCTTTCAGGGATACGCCTTTATGTAAAGTCCTGCAGGAAGCTTAAATTTGAAACTATTGTCGCTCTTGCTCCTTCGCGCGACAGGACAGGAAAGATTGCGAAGCGCTTTGGCGCTAGAGTCATAAGAGGGGGGCTTCCGGGAATTGGCAGAAACCGGGGCGCAAGAATTGCAAGGGGAAACCTTCTGATTTTCCTTGATGCAGATGTAACCCTATCAAGGAATTTCTTCTCAAGGGCGATAAGGGAATTCAATGAAAGGGGGCTTGATTTTTCCTCTGTGGACATTCATATGGCTTCCAGGAACAGGATGGACCTGTTCCTGCAGCGCCTTAATAACATTGTCCAGCGCGCAACAGAGAGAACAAAATACGCGTATGCAACAGGAATGTGCATAATTGTCAAGAGAAAGATTTTCTTTAAGGTAAGGGGCTTTGATGAGAAGATTTCCTTTGCAGAGGATGCAGACCTAACCTGCAGGCTTGCAAAGGCAGGCGGGAAATTCAGGATTCTCAATTCTTGCCATGTAACAACCTCAAACAGGAGGTTTGCAAGTGATGGGAGGATTAAGACAATATCCCGTTTTATCAATGCAGCAATAAAACACGGAATGGGGAATAAGATAACAGGAAAATATGACTATTTCAGGGATTTTAATCTTTTAGATGGAAAAAATTCAGGGGATTCCAATAAATTCAGGCAGCGCATAATGAGAAGAATCAGGAAATTCAGAAAAAATATTGTAAAAATGAGATAATAAAATCCCGCTTAAATGTATTTTCTTGGGCTTTCATGATTTTCCTTGAATGCCTCAGCATCAATATACATCGGCTTCAGGTTTCTCAGGTTTTCAAGCTCTTCTGAAATCCTGCCACGGAATTTTTCATATAATTTTGGGAATTCCTTTTTCAGGAGGGTTTCAAGCCTGATTATGTATTCCTCTGAGTTTTTCAGATGGCTTGTTATCTCGCTCTTTTCAAATGAATTGCCGTTGTAGAGTTTTGAGAGCCTTGCAGACCAGTCTCCCGGCTGGTCAGCGCCAGGTATGAATGCGGGAAGATAGCTTTCAAGGCTCTCCCTTGAGCATGTTCCTCCCATAAGCCTTATTATCCCGCTTTTCCGGTATTCAAATTCATCGGGGCCGTAAAGCGGCATGTCATACCCGTTTGTGGAAATGGGGGTTATGTTTCCTATGGCAAGCGCAGTCATTCTTATTCCTGTCCCCCTTAGCGAATCGTAGATGTGCAGCAGCCCATTTTTTGCTATGAATCCGTAGAGCACAAGCTTGTCTATCTTTAAATGGCTTTCATCTGCTGATTCAAGAATTTTTTTCAGCGCAATATCAATTGTCTTTCCTGATGCAACTGTGTCCTGGATTACAAGAGTGGCTCTTTTTCCGGAAAGCTCTTTCACTCCGTCCATCTTTTCATATATTATCCTTATCTCTTTCTCATCTGAATCATGAGCCCGGTATGAAGGCAATACATACTGGGTTCTAATCATTGCCTCGCTTATATTGCATTCAGTTTTCATAATTTCATGGAGATTGTATCCTACAGATGCGCGCAGGATGTGGCAGAAAAGTATGTTCCTTCCAATCTCGCCCTCTTCTGAAAGAAGGGCATAAGCGCTCTTTGCAAGCTTTTCAGTCATCTGCTCAAGGGAACTCCCAACAATTGACGGGTAGCATGCAATTTCCCTTGCTTCAGGGGAATCAAGTATGTATTCCCTGAATCTTTTCTCTTTTGTCAGGTAAGCCTTTGCATCACTGGGAAGTTTTGCATCAAGCTCCCTTACGTCTGTTTTTATCCCGAAAAAATCTATAATCCCTTCTGTCTCAGTTTCTGTAAATTCAGCTTTCAATCAAAGCGCCCCCGGCTGGTTTTTTTTATTAGAATTTTCCTGCTCTGCAGTTTTAGATTTATGTTCCCACCGGAGTATATGAAATAAGAACGGAAGTTTATAAATTTTGCTGTGCTCCTAAGCGCGTGTTATCTCCTTGATGTGGCATTCAAAGAAGTCCTTGTCCTCTTTCCACCAGATGTTTTTTGTAAGCTCTTCTATAGGAACCCACTTTGCATCAGCGTTTTCAATGTCAATTGGCTTCAATTCCTTTTTTTCAGTTGTGAAGAGAAATATGTGTATGTCTTTCATATTCCCGCTTTTTCCGTCCGGGCGCGAGCATGTCCCAAGTTCTTTTATGAACTTTAAATCATTTTTTTCAAGCCCGGTTTCCTCGTTTATCTCCCTGTATGCAGCTTCAAGAAGATTTTCATCTTTTTTAATGTGCCCTTTTGGGAATGAGTAGTGCCCTGACTTGTTATGCACAATTGCAACCATTCCATTTCTCACTATGACTCCCCCTGCGCTCTCTTCGTTCATCTTAATCCCTCAATTATCTTTTTCATCCTAAGCGAGTCCTGCCAGGTTATGGGGCTTTCTGATATTATTGTTATGTCAGTGTTATTTTTCAGAAGGAGCTTTGCAAGAGGCAGGAATTCCCTTTCATCCATAATCTTGTGGCTTCTTTCCCCTGCGGAAGTGTACTCTATTCCTGAGAAATGCGAATGGATGTGATTTATTCCTGAGAGCTTTTCCAAAACTTCTTCATAGTCAATCCCGTTGTTTCTTGCCCTGAGGTGGGCGAAGTCAATGCACATTGAGCATCCGGTTTCTTCTCTCAGCTTAAGGAGCTCCTCAACTGTCCCGAACTGCGAGTGCTTCCCTGTTGTTTCAGGCGCAAGGAGTGTGTTCCAGCCATTTTCCTTCATCTCATCCTGCATGCGCAGAACATATTCCCTGACAATATCATAGCATCTGCTTTTCTCCATCTTTCCGTAAAATGCAGCATGGAAAACTATGTGGGTTGCTTCCATGATTGAGCCAAGCCTTGCGCTGTCAAGGATTCTCTTTACTGAGTTCTCCCTTTTTTCCTTTTCATCTGATGCAAGGTTTATGAAATATGGAGCGTGCACGCTCAGGCTTATTCCTGTCTTTTCAGCTGCCTTTCCTATGCTCTTTGCAAGCTCATCCTTCATTCTTACTCCGTGGGTGAACTCAACCTCCATTGCAGAGAGCCCTATCTTCTTAACCTCCTCAACCCCTTCCAAAGTTGAGGGAAGGGGGCTTCCTGCAGGTCCGAGTTTTATCATCCTTTCTTATCTCCCAAAAATTGTATAATCATACTGCATAATCATTACATTTTACTTTTTATGATTTCTTATGCCTTATGTTAATCATTCTTTTATTCAGAATATTTAAAATTATAGTTCTATAAGCCGCAAATCTTCTTCTTACTTGGATGCGCCGAGAATCCTTGATTTCATCCTTGCTGTTATCAATGATATTATGATGCTGTAGAGCATGCACGCAAGTGCAAGGCTCAGGATTTCAGAAAGCCCCGTTGCAGAGTATTCTGAGAATACCAGGAGAATTGATGCAAGCGCTATCCCTTTTGGGCTTACAAGAGATATGAATATCTTTTCCTTATGGCTGAATCTTTTCTTCAATATTATCATTATTGTGGCATATCTTATGATGAGATAGCCCATGAAGACGATGAGCGACTTGAGGAGGAAAGACTGATTTAGAGGAAATCCTACCATTATTCCAACAAGGGTGAACACAAGTATCTCAATGCTGCTTGAAACAGTGAATGAGAACTCCATCAGGCTTTCCTTGTTTTTCACATAGACATTTCCAAAGAAGAACCCAAGCACTGCTACTGAGATAACCCCGCTTCCCCCCAGGTTTTCTGAGAAAATGTAGGTAAGAAGCGCAGATGTTATGAGCGCAAGGGGCGAGAATTTCCTTGAATACCGGTTTTTCATGAACTTGAAGATTATTATCCCGAAAAGAAGCCCTGTTCCAGCCCCAATCATAACCTGCTGGATTATTGTTGGCGCGTAGTCAAGCATTGCTATTCCGCCGCCTAAGCCTAATTTCATCTCGAGAAGCAGGAATGGGATGATGAATATGAAAGGCATTCCCGCAGTTGATTCTGCCCTGAGGATGTCAAGCACGCTGTGGTTGTGGGTTTTAAGGATGTGCCCGGTAATCTCAGCAGATGTTCCTGTCATAAGCACAGAGAATATTAATGCTGAGAGCAGGTCTGTTTTGAAAAGCCAGACTGCAAGGGCTGTTAATGCAATGGCATTTAAAATCAGCGCTGTGAAAAAAAGCCTCATTGCCCTTGCTGAAAGCGAGTCAAACTCCCTTATCCTGAATCTTGAGCTGCAGTCAAAAACAACAAGCGCTATTGCAACAACACTTACCCCTATTATGAAAGACGGGTGAAGCATTATCATGGGCTTTCCGCTGAATTTTATGAATGAAAGGATTATTCCTGAGAAAATCATGATGAGCGCATTTGAAATCCTGAATTTTTTTGACAGAATTGAGGAGATTATTCCAATGAAAAGTATCGCTGCGACAGACGCAATGTATTCCAGTGCTATCATTTGCCTCTTTTCCCCTTTTTAAGTTCTTTATTTGCGGCAGCTTGTATTTATTTATTGCCCTTTTATCCTGTTTTATTCCAAATTCAATTATTGCATATTTACAATTATTGCGGGCTTTCCTGGAATTGACTGCTCTTTCTTCTGTTCAGAGGATTTCTCAGCTGTTTCTATTATAACCGGAAATCCCAATTCATTTTCAATCCCTGCCTTTTCCCTTTCAAGGAATAATCTCTCTTTTTCCTGGGTTATTTTTCCCTGCACCATGAGCTGGGGATTTTTCAGGATTCTTGCAGAAAGGATTGAAACCTCCTTTGCCTTTGGTGAAAGCTCCTTCTCTGAGAGAAGCGCTTTCATGATTTCCCCCATGTTCCTTGTCTTTTCAAGTGATTTCCTTATTTTCTCAAGAGCATTGTATTTCCATTTGTCTGCGAGAACAAGCTTGACTGATTTTGCAGATGCTTTTGAATCCTTTGCTTTTGCAAGCTCAATTATCCTTCTTATGTCTTCCTTGACAGAGGAAAGGATTTTGAAAAGCTCCTCTGACTCTTCGCTTATCTTTTTCTCATCGCATTGAGGCCAGCTTTCAATGCTGATAAAGCTCTTGTTTCCGATTTCGTGCCAGAGCTCCTCGCTTATGTGCGGGCAGAAGACTGAGAACATCTTCAAAAGCGCGCTATAGTGCTCCTTTGATATTCCCCTTGAGAAATATTCAATTGAATCTATGAGCGCAATTATCGCCTTGGGGTACTGGAATGTCTCAATTCCCTCTGTAACCCTTTTTATTGTGAGGTTTATCTTGCTCTCATCAATCTCATCATGCCCCTTTTTGAGCTTGTCCTTCAGTGCAATCATTCTCCCGATTATCCTGTAGCTTCCCTCAACACCTGAGTCGCTCCACTCCATCTGCTTGTCAGGCGATGCAACAAACATCAGAAAAAGCCTTGCTGTGTCTATTCCGTATTTTTCAGAGATGTCTGTCTGGAACACCACATTCCCGAAACTCTTGCTCATCTTGTGCCCGTCCTT
>JAPLZQ010000040.1 GCA_026394965.1 Candidatus Woesearchaeota archaeon | reverse complement strand
AGCCTAACAAAGACACCACTGATCCGCCGACATCCGAAGATTGGATCAGTTATTTGCAAATAAAAAACCGAGTGAGCGGATAAATCAATTCGATTTTACGGCGGCGCACTTCGCGCGCTGATTGACAAGCGCGGGTTGCGCTTTCAATCTCCGGCGTGATTTCTGAAGGAAGTTCCTTTGTTGGTGTCAGCGTTTGAGCGGGAGTTGGAGTTGGCGCTGCCGGAACTACCTTCTTTCCTGCTATTGCAAATGTGGAAAGGGCTGCTGAGTCACCTTCGTAGTAATTGTAGCTGGAATCGCTTCCAATGCCCCTTGCAGAAAATTCCTCCCAGGTGTTGTCTGTCTTAAGATGCATTAATACAATTCCTTCTGACTGAAGGGAATTTGAAGTAAGCCATGACTTAAGCACCTTGAATGTTATGGTTAGCCCGTCTATCTCTGAATTCTCAATAAGTATCGGAGTTATCTTCACGTATTTGTAGACCTTCCCGTCTGCTGCTGCAATGGGCAGAATCCTTATTGGGTTTGCTGTCTCGCTTATTATAATCTTGACATTGCTCTTGTCATTCTTGAACTTCACTGAAATCTCAGTTATCCCTGTTCTGTTGCCCTTCTCAAATGTAAATATTCCGCTTTTTCCCGCGATTGCCTTTTCAAGGGTTTGGCTTTCTGAGATGTAGGTAATTAAAGAGGAATCGCTTGAACCGCCGCTGCCTGTGTTGCTTTCTGTGCATGACTGCGATTCAGATTCTGTGGCATTGAAACAGCTTTTTGTTCTTGACTGAGAGCTGCTTGAACATGTGTTCCATGAACTCCATGACGATGAGCATGCTGCTGTTGCAGAACGATTTGTTCCAAGCGAATTGTTGTAATGCCCGTTATGGTCTATTGCGGTTATCGCATAATAGTATGTTCCGGCTGCAACATTTGCGTCTGTATAGTTTTTCGCAGTCGTTTCTCCGATATAATTTGAAGAGTTCATTGTTGTGTTTATCCCGCTTGAATTTATTGTTGATTTGAATATTCTATATGTTACTGTTGTCTCGTCAGAGCCATTGACATCTGTGCTTACAGTACTCCAATTCAGAAAGATTGAGCCATTAGTATTCACAGTTGCGTTCAAAACTGACGGAAGTTTTGGAGTGTTTACATCTGTCCAGAAGAATTTCTGCGAGGAGTTTGTATTGTTTGAAGTGTCATTCACATAGACAGTTATGTTATAGTAGCCGCCGTTAGCAATGAATGTCGTGTTCACGCAATTTGCTAAAGTCACATTTGTTCCAGTTATATTTGTATACCAACAGGTGCTGACATTTATGTCGTCTGAAACGCTATAATTTAGTGAAATGTTCGTTGAATTGTAGTATGTGGCATTTGCAGGGCTTGAAACTGTTAATAATGGACCAACAGTGTCTCTGAAGAAGATTGCTGTGAAATTCACGTCCTGGCTTGAGTTGAGGAATGCTGCTGAATTATTTGTGAGAGTTGCTTTTACAACAAATGCTACTGATTCAGCAGTTGTATCTGTAATATTCGCTTCAACTGCGTATATCGCTCCAGAACTCCCAGAACTGTTGAATAGTATTTCCTTTGATGCTGAGCCGTTTATCGTGCCTGTTGCAGAGCCATTTACAACTACAGTCAGTGTGTAGTTTCTTGTCACGTTGTCATTATTTGTTATGTTGATGCTGAATGATGCAATCTGCCCGAAGCTCACATTCTGTATGTTTGAAGTTGTATTTGTGAATGTCAGGTTGTAAGTTTCAGACTCTAAAGTGTATGTTGAGAATCCCAATGAAACCGGAATCTTCCATTTTGTGTAGTCAGCGCCTGTCTCATTGAGCTCTGCCTGTGCTGATACGTCGCTGCAGTCAGAGAGATTGTTCTCGTTGCATTTGATAAGTTTGTTGCCTGTTCCAGGTATCTGCAGTATTATTGACTGCACTCCTAGGTTCTGGGCCATATCGAGCCATTTCTGATTGCCCATTCCGATATAGGTCTTGCCTGACTCATTTGTAACATTGAATGCTGATGAGAGGTTGAAGTTAACTGCCTTTGCAAAGTTTATTCCTTCAAGCTCAATATTCCAGTTGGCGCCCGGATTGTCAAATTTCAGCCTTGCATCCTGCATGTAATTGCTGTTGTTCTGCGCCTCGCCTGATGTGATATTAATGTACCCTGTCCCGTTGAATATCGTTATCAAAGTGTTGTTCATTAAAACATTGTCTGTTGGTGGAATGAAGTCAAACTTGTACTGGAAATTCTGCATCACTGACGCTGTTGTGAAGTTAAGGCATCCGCTTACAGCGCAGTTCCCTGACTTGTCGCAGGCAGTGAGCTTGTAAAAATATGTTGTTCCTGAGGATATTGAAATCACTTTGTTGTTTGAGTCCATCTCCCCGTTCTTTATTCCCTTGTCGTGCCATGGCCTGTAGTCGTCAAAAGTGAATCCTATGTCTCCCAGGTCATAGAGAGTGTAATTGGGAACGCTGTTTGTGCAGGATGTTGTATAAAGCGAGACTGTGGCATTTGTCGGCTCATTAGTTGTCCAGTGCATGAAAACAAAGTCCATGAATGTCTCAACCCTGTTTCCGACTACTGTCGGTGCGGTTTTGTCATTTGAGAGATTATACTGCCCAGCGCACCAGGGCGCCATAATGCAGTCAGAGTCATTGCAGTTGGTTAGCGAGTCCAAATCCTCGTCTCCTGTCCCGAGCATGCAGTCCTCAAACGGCATGAATTTTCCTCCTCCGATTATGCTGAATGCTGTCCCGCACGCCATTGGATTTGAAAAGCAGTCCTTTGGCTTGAAATCAGCTGCGCCCAGGGTGTAATATATCCCGTTTCCCTCTTTTCCTGTAATTGAATCATTTGCATTTTCAACTGAAGTGTTTTCATCTGAGGCAGCTGCAATAAATCTCATGTTTCCCTTTGGGTTTCCTATGTCTGCCTTGTCAACTGCAATTATTGCAGTGTCTTCTGCACAGGAGAAGCTTAAGTCTCCGAATCCCTGCATTGGAGGCGCTCCTGCAAGCTTTGCAGGGAAAAGGGAGAAAGTGTAATTGTAATCAGGCATGCATCGATATCCTCTTCTTATTTCAATGGATGTGTCATTCGCAGGGAAAGTTCCTGAGTTTGAGCCGTTTCTTATTTCATATTCAAACTTATACTCAAATCCATAATAGACTCCTCCTGAAATTGTGGCATTGCATCCTGTTGAGAGGTTAGCGTCGCTGTCCATAAAATAATAATACTTCACGTTTGTTGAATTAAAATTATCTGCTGCGCACAGCCATGAGCTTCCTGAATTTCCCATTCCTGCCATGTCAGCAACCCTTATCCCCATTCCAAATGAGGTGCCCATATCCTTTACCCTAAATCCGGTGACATCAAAGTGATGCTTTATGTTCGTCCAATTCTGAGGAGTGAATGCAATGTCAATTGGCGGGCTTGGGTCCATACCCTGGAACATCTGCATCTTCATAGCATCAAACGGGTTCATGTTTATGTTAAACCCGCTTGTGAGCATTGAGATATCCCCTCCGCAGGAAGGGTCTCTTTTGCAGTCCGGATCCTTGCAGTCTATGAGATTATCTCCGTCATTATCCTCTCCGTCAAAGCAGAGGTATTCAATTGATGCATTTGAAGAGTGGCATACCTTGTAGGAATCGCTCCAGTTTCCTAGGGCATCAGTGCATCCCGTCTCATTCATGCACCTGTCAAGATGGGATTGCCCGCAGTTGAATTTTGTAATGTCAAATGTGGAAAGGTCGCACCAGGACTTTCCGAAATACGGGTCTGTAACCCACTTGCATCCCTTCCCTCCCATTGGGCTAGGAAATACAGAACTGTTGCATGTTGACTCGCTGTAGCAGAATTTGCAGTCAGAGTCGCATGAGCCGCTTCCTCCCATCATAAATTTCTGCTGGTCCTCAACGCACATCCTCATAGTTCCGGTTTCATTCCACACAACGGTTCCCGGAGGAGTCATTGGAGGGGCAGTAACATCTATGCATTTCCCCTGTGCTCCTGAAAGGCAGGTTGATTTGTCAGTGCATGCGCCGCAGAACTCGCTGCACCCCATTTTTGAGAAGTCAGGGTTGCATATCCTTTCAAAGCTGTTCCATGTGCAGTTGTAGTTGTTTGAATTATTTGCGCATCCGGTTTCATTTCCATCATAAGCCATGCAGGGGTGCTCATCCATGAACATCATATCCATTGGACCGCCCATCATAATCTTATCCATCATCATGCCCCCAAAAACCCCTCCCAGGCTTTCAACAGGGCCAGTCCCGTCGCAGTTGAGGGTGCTTACCATGAAATTCATTCCACTCAGGGTGGATATTGCGCTCTTGTTTATGGCAAGTCTGAGAATATAAGGCTGGTTAGGATTTCCGCAGGTGTAATTGAAAGTTACGTTATTTGTTTCATTTTCTTCTGCTGCTGTAAAGCAGTCGCCGGACGTGCAACTCCCGTTACTTCTCTTGCCCAGGTCGAATTTCCAAAACTTCGGGTCTGTTCCGTTTCCTCCTACCCATATCTGATAATCTGCGCCGGGATAGCATGGTTCGCCCATATTGCATCCTGTCATCTGATTGTCATCTGCATCAAATTCTATTAAGAGCTGCCAGCATGGAGGGAATGGCGGAGGTAAACTTTTGTCAGGGCTTTCCTTTATTCCCCCGCAGAATTTTGTGTCGCTAAGGTTAGGAGCATACACCTGCCAGGCAATATAAGTTTCATCCATGTCAACCCACACAGCTCCCAGGTCATAAACTGCATTTGAGCCATTAGGGCAGTTCTGCCCAGGTATCATCATGCTCTGGGTTGTCTGGCTTGGACCGGGCTTTTTGCAGCCGGGGCCGTTTGAGGCATAAGGAGAGGAACTTCCCTTAAAAACCATGAAATTTCCCCAGGTTACTTCAGCATGCGCTGAATAAATCTCCAGGAGGAATATTGCAGAAATTAACAATGCAATAATTGAAATCTTTAACTTTGCATTTATAGAATTAGATATAGTCCTATCCATTTATCTCCACACCTCTTTTGCTTGCTTTCCATAGTAATATGTGCTTGCTAGCCTATATACAACCCAAATATACCTTTTAAAGGGAAGAGATATTTAAATATTTCTATATACAATTCTCCACAAAAAGCACATTAGTGAAATTTCTGATTTTTATGATAAAAATAAAAATAAACAGCAGTAATACAAGCAACAGTAATAGTGAAATCTTCTTCTGAACTTTTCTATTGAACTCTTCTCTTTATCCGATTATCTTCTTCTTTTTCCTTAAAAATTTCAGAATATTTCAGAATATTGAAGAAAGCTGTTTTATTCAAAAGCTTTAAATATGGGTGCCATTTCTCTTTTTAGCATTAGATATTTTTATTTGAGGGGTGCATAACCATGGAAAATTCAAGACCTTTAGATGCATTAAATAAGGCAAGAGACAAGAGAGTTATCGTAGAACTCAAGAACGGAAAGCAGTATCTCGGAAAGCTCAAGGCTTTTGACATTCACATAAACACCGTGCTTGAAGAAGCAGAAGAGCGCATTAACGGCGAAATGACAAGAAAGATGGGCGTTGTGTTCCTTAGGGGAGACACAATCACAATGATTTCGCCTGAGTAAAGCGGGGTTTTATAGATGGTTAAAGGAACTGCATCACACGGAAAGAAATCAGGCGGAAAGAACCA
>JAPLZQ010000039.1 GCA_026394965.1 Candidatus Woesearchaeota archaeon | reverse complement strand
AAGTACTAAACCTTTCTAAATTATTTTTTTATTTACGAATTCTAAAATTTATTGTTTATTATTAATGCAGCAAAAAGATTAAATAACATATGGTGCATTCATAAGAATATGAAACAATCAATAGTCCATGTTGCTTTGGTGGTAAGGGATTACGATGAGGCCATTGAATTCTACACTAAGAAGCTTAATTTCACTTTAGTTGAAGACACATATCAGCCTGAACAAGACAAACGATGGGTGGTAGTTTCCCCTCCGGGCTCAAGCGGGACAACGTTATTGCTTGCAAGGGCATCAAAACCTGAGCAGGAGAAGTTTATCGGCAACCAGAGCGGAGGCAGGGTATTTTTGTTTCTCAACAGCGATGATTTCTGGAGGGACTACAAGGACATGGTTTCCAAAGGCATTAAATTTGTGAGGGAGCCAAAAGAAGAATCATATGGTATGGTTGCCGTCTTTGCGGATTTGTACGGCAATTTATGGGATTTGCTTCAGCTGAACAAAGAGCATCCCATCTCTAAACGCGACTGATAAAAAGAATTATTTATTTTTGCCACACATGCAACACTGCGCAGTTTTTTTTCCAGAAAACAAAAAGAACTCTGCAACGCCTCTAAAGGTTCTCTGATTTTAAAATCAGGTTTATTAAGGAAGATGCTGAAATGGGACTGAAAGAAAAAATTGATGAAGCAGTAACAATCTACAAAGTTGAACTGAACACTGATTTCTGCACAGGGCCCAATTTTATCGACCAATTTGGTTTTAGCGAACCGGTTTACTTTACATCAAAAGATGCAGCAGATGCCTGTTATAACAGATTAATAGAATCTTTTAATGGACATCCGCTCAAGATAAATGATTCGTTGGAAGCAAAGTTTAAAGGTTACAGCGCCCCTAGCGACGCCGAACAACGCGAAATTTGCAGTCAATCATCAATTACTTATTT
Source organism: Candidatus Woesearchaeota archaeon (assembly GCA_026394965.1). NCBI lineage: Archaea > Nanobdellati > Candidatus Woesearchaeota > Candidatus Woesearchaeota archaeon. The sequence continues at coordinate 3,249 of JAPLZQ010000039.1, read as the reverse complement.
CAGCGATGAGCGCGGAGGAGGCCATGTTGTGCACAGGGTAATGCTTTCTTCCTGCAAAGTGGATAGAGGCACAATAGAAGAGAAAGTTGTTGTGACCCGGCAATACCATCGAAAAGAAGATGGGAAAATGTATGAACTGCAGTGACGAATATGACAATAGCCTCTTTTAATTACTTCAGGTAACTTTATATATTCGCTTATTTAAGATGAATAGTTAATGGCACAAAAAGAAACAATATTAAACAACGATAAAATTCTTCTTCCGCTATTCATAATTACCTTGATTATTATTTCGGCATTAATTGGTAATTTTATTCATACTTTTTTTCTTTCTTTAATCTTGATACTGGCAATATCTTTTGTATATTCAATAATCATAGTTAAATCATTTGACAGAAAACTGATCAATAAAATAAAAGAATCAAGCTATGTCTTATCCTTCTCTTTTTTGACAGCACTGATTGCTGCAATCATATTACCTTATTTCTTATTCCATAATTCTTTTCTAAATATTTTTATAATTCAATATGTTTATTTGCTTCCGGTCTCGCTGGTTTTCTTTTCATCATTATGTTTGTATTCAAGCATAATTAATAACATTCAACCAAACCTCAAACGAATCTTAACAGCTTCCTTAATTATATCCCTGATTAGTTCAGTAATAATCTCTTTATTATTAGTAATTGGTTCAAACTACATCTACAACCAAAGAACACAGATGTATAATCAGCAATTTAAGAATTCAGTCACAGAATTGAATGCAGCAACTGCCAGATTATACACTGCGAATTACATAGTTTTCGAAGAGATTAAAACTTATCAGAACAATTTTATTGAATCGGCAAACAAACAGAAAAATACTTTTCAAAATTTTGATGCAAACAAAGGCTTTTGTATCTCAACCAATTGCGCAAAACCTGTCGTGGATCAAATCATTCAGTCAGTATACATTATAGTAAATTCAGAAATAATCAAAACAACTCTAAAACAAGCAAATAATGAATCAATGTATATCCGCTCAGAAGAATTTAAAAAAAACTTTACTTCATTAGATGAATACAAAACATACTTAAAAAATAAAATTGACGCATCTAATTTCACTATAACTTATCTTTCAGATGAGAATAAAAACACCTTGAATCTGTTTGAATCCGGATTTACTTATCAGGATTTTCAAACGCAGAGGAAAGAGTTTGAAGGCGATCTAAGAGACGCAGCGATTACCTCAATATCGGAAAATAATTCGTTATTATACAATAGTTTATCTTACACCGTAGAACATTCAATCCCGTTCAAAGAAGCAGTCAGATTGGTAATAACATTTGCAATTTATACAGGACAGCAAATTAAAAATAGCGATTTATTTGTTGAATTATACAATAACAAGGATATTAATGAATCAAGCGAGAGCAAAATTATCAGGTATAAACTTATTCTGAATAAAATCAGAAAAAAATAAAGAGCATATTTCTCGAAAGATTTATAAAAAACACTTGGCAACTTTACCCTATGAATGCTGAAGAAAAGTTCGCGCTCATAAAAAGGAACACAGAAGAGATAATATCAGAAGATGAGCTAAGAAAGCTGCTCTCTCAAAAAGAGCACCCGGTTGTTTACTGCGGATACGAGCCCTCAGGACCCATGCATATCGGGCATTTTGTCACAATCACAAAGCTCATGGACTTTGAGAAAGCTGGCTTCAAGGTGATAATTCTTCTCGCAGACATCCACGCATTTCTCAACAGGAAGGGGACTGAAGAGGACATAAAGCGCGAGGTTGAGAACTGGAGAAAAACCATAAAGGCAATAGGGCTTAAGGCAGAGGTTGCCCTTGGTTCTGACTTTGAGTTCGGGAAAGAATACCTTCTTGATGTCTTAAGGATGGCGCAGAGCTCCACAATAAACAGGGGGCTAAGAAGCATGCAGGAGATTGCAAGGGATGTTGAGCACGCAACAATCTCCCAATTGTGGTATCCTCTTATGCAGATTGTGGACATGAAATACCTTGGGGTGGATGTTGCAGAGGGCGGGCTTGAGCAGAGAAAAGTGCATATGATGGGGAGAGAGGCAGTTGAGACAACAAGGCATCATTTCATTGCAGTCCATACCCCTCTTATAACCTCATTAAAGGGGCCCGGACAAAAGATGTCAAAATCCATCCCAGGTTCAGGGATTTCTGTAACTGACTCTTATGATGAGATAAAAAAGACAATCTCAAAGGCGCACTGCCCTGAAAAGATTGCAGAGGACAATCCAATACTTCAGATTGCGCGCCTGATAATATTCCCGAGGATTGATGTTTTCAGGATTGAAAGGACTGAAAAATACGGCGGAAACATTGAAGTTGGAAGCTACAGCGAGCTTGAGAAAAAATATGTTTCAGGGGAGATTTACCCTCTTGACCTGAAAAATGCAGTAACCTCTTATCTTGAGAAGATAATTGCGCCGATAAGGGCTAACTGGAAGGAATAGGAAATATTCTCTTAAATTCCATAATCCTTTTTAAAACAGATAAACCTTTAAATCAGGATTTCATCCATCTTTTTCATGCTTACTTACAAGGAGAAGCCGGATTCTGAGGAGGAGATTCTTAATGTATTTCATCCCCTTGTGAAAAAATGGTTCTTCTCAAAATTCAAGGAATTATCAATTTCTCAGAGATACGCACTGCTTGAAATCCATGAAAGGAAGAATATCCTTATCAGCGCCCCAACAGGAAGCACAAAAACCCTGACTGCATTCCTTTCAATCCTTAATGAGCTTGTCGGGCTTTCAGAGAAAAACGCCCTTGAGGACAGGGTTTACTGCATTTATATTTCGCCATTGAAGGCGCTTAACTATGACATTGAGGTTAACCTGAAAACTCCCCTTAAGGAAATGGAGGAGCTTTACGGGAAAAAATTGGGGATAAGAGTGGGAGTAAGAACAGGCGACACAACTGCTTCTGACAAGGCAAAGATGCTTGCAAAGCCTCCTCATATCCTCATTACAACTCCCGAATCACTCGGGATAATGCTTTCCGCAATAAAGTTTGCAAAGCTGATTGGGGAGATTGACTGGTGCGTTGTGGATGAAATCCACGCGCTTGCAGAGAACAAGAGAGGAGTTCATCTTTCGCTGAGCCTTGAGCGCCTGCAGAAAGGAAGATATTTCACAAGGATTGGGCTCTCTGCAACAATTGCTCCAATTGATGAGATTGCGCATTTTCTCGCAGGATATGAAAGCAGCAGTAAGGAAAGGGACTGCGTG
>JAPLZQ010000038.1 GCA_026394965.1 Candidatus Woesearchaeota archaeon | reverse complement strand
GTGCTTGAGATAGTCAAAAGGCACTCAAGGGAAAAAAGCCCGCTTCTAATGGTGCTTGAGGACATTCAGCTTGAATTTGGGTTCATACCAAAAGATGCAGCGATTGCCCTTGAAAAGGAGATGAATATTCCGCTTTCCCGGATTTCCTCAATAATCACATTCTACAATGACTTCAAAACAGAAAAGAGGGGGCTTCATCTTGTAAGGGTGTGCCTTGGAACTGCATGCTGCGTCCGGAATGCAAACACCCTTCTTGGCGCAATTGAAGATGAACTTAAGATTAAGAGCGGAAAAACAACTCCTGACAACAAGGTTACTCTTGAAACAGTAAACTGCTTCGGTGCATGCGGCTTAGGGCCGATAATTGATGTTGATGGCAGAATAATCGGAAAGTGCGACGAGAAAAAGGCAAGGGCAATAGCAAGGGAATTGATGAAAAAATGATAAAGATAAAAGTCGGGCTTGGCTCATGCAGTATATCTGCTGGCGCTCTTGAAATCTATAATGAATTTGAAAAAGAGCTCTCAAAAAAACCTTCTTTTGTCCTGAGTAAGACGGGGTGCATCGGAAGCTGCTATCTTGAGCCGATTGTTGCATTATTTGTGAATGATTTTGAGCCTATTCTTTTCTCAGAGGTTGTTCCAAAAGATACAAGGCAGATACTCGCATTTGCACAGAAGCTTGGAAAAAATTTAAAACCTTTCCACAAGAAAATTTTTGCAAAGATAAGGAGCGGGAAAAAAGTTCTTGAAAAAATTCCTTACCTTGATGAAACCGGATTTTACCTTCACCAGAAAAAGCGCGTCTCAAGAAGGTGCGGGCTGATAAACCCGGAAGACATAAATGATTACATTTCAATGGACGGATTTTCTGCGTTGAAAAAGGCGCTTTCCATGAAGCCCGAAAAGGTTATTGAAGAAATCAAAAAATCAGGGCTTCGGGGAAGGGGTGGCGCAGGATTTCCCACCGGAGACAAATGGGAGCTCCTGAGAAAGGCGCCCGGAAATGAGAAATACCTTGTGTGCAATTTTGATGAAGGTGATCCCGGGGCATTCATGAACAGGGCGCTTGTTGAATCAGACCCTTTTGAAGTGATTGAGGGAATAATAATTTCAGCATACGCATCAGGTGCAAAGGGCGCATTCATATACACGCGGGCTGAATACCCTCTTGCCGTAAAAAGGCTGAAAAACGCAATAGAGGAATCAGAAAAGCATAATTTTCTCGGAAAAAAAATACTTGGAACGCCATTTTCCCTTTCAATTGAAATGAGGATTGGAGCAGGCGCATTTGTGTGCGGAGAGGAAACTGCACTCATACGCTCAATAGAGGGATTTTCAGGAAGGCCTCATCCAAAGCCGCCATACCCAACTGAAAAAGGGCTCTGGGGATTCCCTACTGCAATAAACAATGTTGAAACCATTTGCAATGTCCCTGAAATCATCCTGCGGGGAGCTGAATTTTTCAGAAGTTCAGGAACAGAATCCTCTCCTGGAACAAAGATGTTCTCGCTTTCAGGAGACATAAAAAAAACAGGATACATTGAAATCCCCTTCGGAACAACCCTTCACCAGATTTCTGAAATTGCTGATTTTGGAAAAGATGATTTCAAGGTTGTCCAGCTTGGCGGCCCTTCAGGGGGAATGATTGGAAAAGCCCAGTTTGAAATGCCGATTGACTATGAAAGCGTAAAAAAGGCTGATGCAATTGTCGGCTCAGGAGGGCTTGTTGTTGTTGGAAAAGGAAAAAGCATGATTGACTGCATAAAGTATTCTCTCAGATTTATTGTGTCAGAGAGCTGCGGAAAGTGCACTCCCTGCAGGGAAGGCACAATGAGGATGCTTGAAATAATTGAAAGGATATCTGAGGGGAAGGGCACTCCCGAAGACATGCTGAATCTCCATGTGCTTTCAAACACCATAAGAAGCACAGCCATATGCGGGCTCGGACAGACCGCCCCAAATCTTATATTCTCAAGCATAAGGAATTTCTTTTCTGAATATGAGGAAAATATTCCTGAGTGGAAGGGAAGAAAGCCGAATATTGTGCGGTATGAAATAACAGCAGGCGAATGCAGGGGCTGTCATCTCTGCGCAACAATATGCCCTAAAAGCGCAATAAGCGGAAAGAGCGGCGAAATCCATGAGATAAATGATGCAATGTGCGTAAGGTGCGGGATGTGCTTTGCCGAATGCCCGTTTAAGGCAATCTCTGAGCACCTTGCAGACAGGAAAAATTCAACTGGAAAATAAGATGGATGAAGAAAGAAAGGAAAAGGAAAGCGAAAAATCATTTTCAATAGAAGTTAATGGGAAAAAAATCAAAACAAAAGAGGAACTTTTATTGAATGCCCTGAAAGTGTCGGGCTTTGACATTCCCCATCTGTGCTCTGATGATGATTTCAAGCCCCTTGCAAACTGCAGGCTCTGCATAGTTGAGGCAGACGGAAGGATTGTTGCTTCCTGCAACACCCCTATAATGGATGGAATGAAAATCAGGACAGACACTGACGAGATAAGGGAAGCAAGAAGGCACAATCTTGAATTGATTCTCTCAAACCATCCACTTGACTGCGACTACTGCTACAAGAACCTCCATTGCGAGCTTCAGAGCCTTGCTGAAAAAATAACAAAGAGCACAAGATACAATGGGGCAAAAAGGCAGTATGGAAAGGATGAATCATCATCTTCGCTCTCAAGGAACATGGACCAGTGCATTCTCTGCGGAAGGTGCATTGAGGCGTGCGAAAAGCAGGGGATAAACATTCTCAATTACCATCTGAGGGGATTTTCAACAATTGTTGCCCCTGCATTCAACTCAAAGATTGCAGACACTCCCTGCATATCCTGCGGACAGTGCGCGCTGCACTGCCCGACT
>JAPLZQ010000037.1 GCA_026394965.1 Candidatus Woesearchaeota archaeon | reverse complement strand
ACAGGGGGCGCTGTTGACATCACGATATGCGATTCCAAAAGAAGACAGATGGACATGGGCTCTGAAATTGACTTCTTCCCGGAAAATTTAAGCGCTCGGGAAAAAATTTCTGCAATCGCAAAAAGGAACAGGGCTCTGCTTAAGAGATGCCTTGAAAAGCAGGGGTTTGTAAACTATCCCCTGGAGTGGTGGCACTGGAGCTACGGGGATGTATACTGGGCAGCAGTGCTTAAAAAGAAAAATGCAATATACCGCCCGGTAAGTGCGGAAAAAGTGCTTGCAATAAAGAAGAAGTGAAATGCGTTCAATGCTTTCAAACCTGCTAATTTTATTTTTCAGAAAAAGAAATTCTGGCTAATATTCGTTGTAATCCTGCTTTTATTCAATAAAGCAAAGTTTTTAATATGCGCTCCATAATTCTGATTTTACTGCCCTTCTGGTCTAGCCTGGATATGATCTGGCCCCGCGGAGGCCAGGAGCCGGGTCCGAATCCCGGGGAGGGCACTTTAAAATTCTAAATAATTTAAGATAGCAATAAAAGAAAAGGCAGAAAATTAAAATTCCTTATTTAATTGTTTAGTTGTCTCTTGTCCCGGTAAGAAGAAGCACTGTGAATGCGCCGAGAATAAGAACAAAGAGCATTCCAAGGACTTTGGGGTTGAATATTGTTGAAGACACGTTCTGCCCGTATGATGCGCCTGTGCTGTTGGTGAGGGAAAGCATGCTGTTCCCGTACACGCTTGAAAGCGCAACAACAAATATTATTGCAACAATCACAAGAACTGATGTGTGAACAGGGCCCCATTTCTGCATCCCTGTTGAGATTGTGGACTCGCTCATCCCGAGGAACCTGAGGGCTATCAGGATAAGAAGTATGAAAAGCACAAGCATGAAGAAGGCAGGCATCATTGATGTTATTATGCTCACTGCATCCTTTGAAATCAGGACAATTATTGAAACCGCCATTGCAATTAGCGAATTTATGCCCTTATTCTTTCCAAGAACGCTTGTGGTCTGAAGTATTGCATATAGTACTGCATACACAAGGATAAGCACAAACAAGGAGGAAAATCTCTCCAAAAAAAACACATCTAAAAAAGTTGCCATTTTAAACCTTCATGGCTTGTTCCAGCCGCCGCCGAAAATTTTGCCTATTCCTGAGAGGAAATTTTCCCCCCCGGTCCTCCTTGGTTCAGAAGTTACAAGCCATATTATCACTCCGAAAACAAGAAGGGAAACAACAACTGCCGTTGTTTCGGGGTTTGCATTAAGCAGGTTTGCGAAATTCCCCTTGAACCATCCTGCTGATGAGCCGAAAATGAAAAATACCACTGCGATGGACACGAATGCAATCATCCCGGTAAGTGAGCCGCCCTGGAACTTTATTCCCCACACTCCAACAAGCAGGAGAAGCATTATTACTGCAACAATTACAAGAGACACATTTGGAAGCGACTTGTTGATTATGTCAACAACATCCGCCCCTGCAGGATAGCTTCCTGTGACATGCGGGATTATCACTGTTAAAGTCAGCACAAGCGCGATTATGACATTTATGTTCTTCTTTTCCTCTCCGAACAGCTTTATGTTGCTGAGAACTGCAAAAAGTATTGAAAATATTAGAAGAAATGGAAGAAGAACATCCATCAGCCCTATGTTTTCAAGGGATATTATAATTTGCCTTAAATCCATTGCTTATCACCTTTTTTCTTAATTTTTAAAATGAGATTTATTCCTTGCTCTCTTTTTTTCCGCCGCCCATTGTAACAAAGAGTATTGCTCCTATCATAAGCCCGACAAGAAGGAGCGATGTTGCGACTTCAGTTGAGCCTGTGAACAGGTTTGATGCTCTTGAAATGAGGTAAATGAGAAAGCTTGTTCCATCAGGCATCTTGAATGCATTCAGGAATATTATGATTATCCCGATGAACATTATTACCATGAAAAGGTTTCTCCATCCCTTCTCAAGGAAAACCCCTTCATCTGTCTGCTTCATGAATGAGCCGACAAGGATAAGGAAAAGCACTGACATCATTAGGAGAAGCACTGTGTTTGAAATGGTCTCGTTTATTATCCCGACAAGCTTTGATGAGCCGACCACAAGAACTGCAGTCACAAATGCAACCATTGAATTAAGGTTCTTCTTGGAATATTTCTTGTCCCCGATGGTGTCATATCCCAAAACCCTTGTCTTCTCAAGTATTGCAAAAACAATGGTAAAGACGAGGAGAAGCGGGAGAACCACATCGTATATTCCGAGCTGCTCAAAAAAGATTAGACTCTCTCTAAAGTTAGATGCCATCTTACCCTTTTTTAGATTTCATTCGTATTTAAATCTTTTGTTTTTAAATAACTTGACTTGGGCGGATTAAAGAAACCGAAGCTCAATCTCCATCTGGTCAAAAGTCGGATACTGTGAAAGGACTGCTGGAATCAGCCCCTTTTTCTTGAATTCATTCGCAAGCTTTTCTGCTATTGGCGCTGCTGTAATGATTCTCATTTTCTGCAAATCAACCTTCATGAGCCCTCTTGGGATTGCATATTCCAAAAAAAGATTTTCTGCAATTGCATTAAGTTTTCTTAGAATCAAAGCTTTTCTCTTATCGGAAATATCCTTAATTTTCTTCTTATAAGAAAATCCGGGCTTTATCTCAGGAAGGTAAATTGCCCCTCTTATGAAAAGCCCCTCTTTTGTAACTATGTCAAATTTTTCCTTTGCGCTTTTCGCCCTTATTTTTATTCTTTCTGCAAGCTGGACTGAATCCTTGAGCTTTGCAGTGCAGTAGTGGACAGAAAATCTCTTGTTCCTGCAGTAGGAAAGGGTTTTTTTTGCAAGGGCTTCGCTTCCGAGAACAGCATATGAAATCCTGTCCTTTGTCCTGAATCTCTTCTCAAGAAGTTTATTGGCATTTGTGTCTGAGATTTCAAGCTCATTTATGTTCATGAACTTTATCTTCCCATCTGAGAAGTCGCAAAGCCTCTTTATTGCATCTTCTGTTCCGGGAATTGCAGGAATCTCTATTCCTACATCCCAGCTGTATTTAAGGGCAGGCAAAATCCTCTCCCATCTGCTTTCATCAGATAAATCAGGATGGAACCTTATCTCATCAAGCCCTGCTGAATAAAGCAATTTCAAAGTTTTCTCATTAATGAGCTCTGTTGTTGTGTATAAGTGGATATGAAAGCCCTTTCCGAATTTTTTCTTGAGAAGCCTTATGTAATGAAGTGTCCTTTTGAGAACAGAAAGAGGATCTCCCCCGGTTATGCTTGCGCCCCATGCCCTTGATATCTCTGCTTCCTCAATTATGTCAGAATCTGATGCAACAGGGCGCTCGTTTGCGAATATGACATCCTTATCTTTCTTCTGCTCTGATAAGGGGCAGTAGTAGCATCTTCTTGGGCAGATTCCTGTGACAAAAAGCACGAGCTTTCTTCCTTTGACGCACATCCTGCAGCCCCTGCTGATTTTTCCAATGCACAAGGAATGGTATCCCGTATTTTTAATTTCCATGAGAATTAGTTTTTCCTGTTGGTTTATATTGTTTGCGCCAGATTTGGCCAGAAATTCAGTGAAATGCAAAATATTTTTCAATCATCATTTTTATTGGAATCCAGCTGGAAAAATATGCATCGCATCTCTCAATAACCTTTTCAGAGCTTCCATTCATTGCAATCTTCAATGCGCCTTTAAATCCTGCATTATCAGACGCATCAAACATTCCCAAATCATCCTCTGAATTGACAAAAAATATTGCGCTTTCATATCTGGGAATTATTCTTTCAATCTCCCTTCTCTTGTCGGCGGAGGAGAGGATTGGGCGTTCCATATTGAGCCCGGTTATCCTTCCTTCAAGAGTTTCAAGCCTGTTTCCGATAATGTCTATTTCTGTTGAATAATTTTCCCTCATTTCCCTTTGATAGGCTTCCAGAACGGGGATGAATGTCTTGCTGATAAAAAGAGTTTTATCAGAGCATTTGGCTATTTCCCTTACGCATTCCTTTGAATAAGGATATGCCTTGTTTGGGATTTTTTGAGATGCCTTTTCAATTGTTGATAAGGGAAGCCCATAAAGTATTTTTTCAGAGAATTCCCTGATCAGTTTTTCCTCAAATTCAGATGGATTCTTATCCTCATTTTTCATGCCAGAAAACTTATGCGCTATCACTTCATAAAGAATCCTCGAGCCGTTAATTATGTAAGGGGGTATTTTTTTGGGTGCATCAGAAAAAAGAGAAAAGAAAAGGTTGTATGCCAGGTCTGCATTGCTTGCCTCATAAAGAGCGCTCAGGAAATTTCCCTTGTGTATAGTTCCGTCTAAGTCAAATATCGCTATCCTTTTCTTCTTTTCCGCATTCATGACAAGGCAGCTTAATTCATCTTCGTCATCCAGTGAAAAGCTCTTTCTCATTTGAAACAATTGCCTTTTTCGATTTTATCTGAACAGGTTATTAATAATTATTTCTGAAATATTCCCCATATATTTAAATTCTTTCTAAATGTTACTACAATATGGGGACTACAAAACGAAAGGTTTATAAGCAGGAAAGAACTATGAGCGTTTATGTCTGAAAAAAGGCGCTTTTCGGAAGGGGAAATGCCTGATTCTTTGGAAGGGCTTCTTGTTAATTGCGAAACCCTGTTCTATTCAGGAGAAAAAAAACCGAGGAATCCGGTGATATTGACTTATAATGCTGCTGATAAAATGAGAAAGCTTAGAGGAGAAAGCGATTCAATACGGGAAAACAAAGGCTCGTTCTATGAGTTCTTCGGGCTTCTGCTGGGGCAATATGATGGAAATGCAGTGATAATCCGAGATTACATAATGCCAAGAAGCTTTGCAGTTTTGGATTCAGTCGATAATCTGATAGCAAGGTCAAGCGCTCTCATCAAAAAAGGCGGTCTGGACTGCGTGATTTCAAGAAATCACGTTTCAATAAGAGAGAAG